>JACCTF010000819.1 GCA_013812565.1 Pyrinomonadaceae bacterium
GCGAGGATGCGCGCGATGCTCTTGTGCTGCGCGCTGATTGGTTGGTGAACGGTTCGTCTTCCGGTGCATCACTCCAGGCTCTGCCGGAAGGAGCGAGCATCGGCACGTCCAGTTTGCGTCGCCTCGCTCAGTTAAAGCACTTGCGCCCGGACTTTAATATACGGGAGTTGCGGGGCAACGTTGACACGCGGTTGCGCAAGCTCGACACGGGCGATTATGACGCGATCGTTTTAGCAGCAGCGGGACTAAATCGTTTAGGATTCGCTCATCGCATTAGCGCTGTGATTGAATCAAAAGATATGCTGTCTGCTATCGGACAAGGGGCGCTCGGCATTGAAACGCGCGCCCAAGATCACGCGGTTAACAACATAGTCGCGCGGCTTGATGACACGCCGACGCGCCTCGCATGCACAGCCGAACGCGCGCTGCTTCGTGCGCTCGGTGGAGGTTGTCAGCTTCCAATTGCGGGGCACGCCGTGGTGCATGAAGGCAGGTTGCGGCTCGAAGGCTTAGTGGCCGCACCGACGGGCGAACGCATCGTACGCGATTCGCTTGAAGGTCCAGCCGCTGAAGCCGCGCGCATCGGCGAAGATTTGGCCGCCCGCCTGCACGGGGCTGGAGCCGCCACGCTGCTGGCAGAAATAGCCATTTGAAATTCAGAATGGCAACCATGAGAGCTTATTGATAACGGGGCTTGAATCTAAATTTGTCGCTTGGTTCCCATGGCTTACGCCGTGGGCTAAACTTTTTCGCTCCTCCGGTAGCTTTTGGGGCACACTTGATACTTTCACGGCAATGGAAACTGAAACAGAAACCTCGCCGGATATAGAACAGCGGTCGGAACAACCACTGGCGAATCGCACTATCATCGTCACACGTCCGCGTGCGCAGTCGGCAGAGTTCGCTGCTCAACTCGAAAGCTATGGGGCGCGGGTTATTGCTTGCCCAACAATCGAGATCGTCGAACCGGAAAGCTTTGCCCCGCTTGATGAAGCGATTGAGAATCTATACGGCTACGATTGGCTCGTGTTTACGAGTGTCAACGGCGTAGAGTTTTTTATGCGTCGGCTGGCAGCGTGCGGGGTTGACGTAAGCGAGCTTGACGAGCTTCGGGTCTGCGCCATTGGTGAAGCAACAGCGAATCGTCTGCGCGATGCGAGCGTCCACGTCGATGTGGTGCCGGAGCAGTTCAAAGCCGAAGGCGTTTTCGCTGCCTTAGAGAAGTATGTTGGTGGAGGCGAGGGGTTGCGCGGGCGCTGCTTCTTGATTCCACGCGCGGCGGTCGCGCGCGACTACCTGCCGCGCGCATTGGAAGCGGTTGGAGCGCGCGTCGATACGATCGCCGCTTACCGCACGATTAAACCGCAGACGACGGATCTTGGCCGTCTCAGCGCCATGCTCCTCGGCGGTGCAGTTGATTGCATCACGTTTACGAGTTCTTCAACCGTTACAAACTTCGCGCAGTTGTTCGACACCACAGACCTGCACAAACTTCTCGACGGGATCGTCGTCGCTTGCATCGGCGACATTACGGCAGAGACGGCTGGCCGCTACAATCTGCGCACCGACGTACAGCCAAGCGAGTTCACAACGCCCGCACTTGCCCAAGCCATCGCCAATTATTATGCGAAACGTTAGTTCAAAAGAGAGTTATGCTACACTCTCGTCCCCTATGACCAGCGGACGAATTCTGATTGTTGATGATGAGCCGGTAGTGGCCGATGTGCTGCGTGAGCAAGTTGCCGCATGGGGTTATGAAACAAGGGCGGAAGCCGACGGCTTAGCCGGGTTGGAGTGCATTAAAGAATTCCATCCATCCGTAGTTATCGCAGATGTTTTGATGCCCCGGCTCGACGGCTTCGGCCTGCTGCGCGAAGTTCGTGCGCACCATCCGGAGATTCCTGTGATTCTCCTGACCGGCGGCGGTTCAATCGCTATGGCTGTGCGCGCTATTCAAGAAGAAGGCGCGTATCACTATTTCGAAAAGCCGATTGACACAATCAAACTGCGCATGGTGATCGAACGCGCTGTCGAATACGCGGAGACAAGGCGCGAAAACGAAGCGCTGCGACGGCAGTTAACTGATCGCGGCGCGTTTGGTGAACTGGTCGGCAACGCCGAACCAATGCGGCGGATTTATACATTGATCGAACAGGTCGCGCCTTCTTCAGCTTCTGTCTTGATCACCGGCGAATCCGGAACAGGCAAGGAGTTGGTGGCGCGCACAATTCACAACTTAAGCCCACGGCGCAACGCGCCGTTTGTTGCCATCAACTGTTCGGCGATTCCTGAAACGTTGATGGAATCAGAACTGTTCGGCCACGAGCGCGGAGCTTTCACCGGCGCGGCGGCGCGGCGGCAAGGCTGCTTCGAGCTTGCCAACTCCGGCACGCTGCTGCTTGACGAGATCGCTGAGATGCCGACGTTTCTGCAAGCCAAATTGCTCCGCGTACTGGAAGAGCGGTCGGTGCGGCGTTTGGGCGGCGGGCAGGAGATTCCGATCAACGTCCGCGTGCTCGCCGCGACCAACAAGGATCCACACGAGGCTGTGCGTGCCGGTACGTTTCGCGAAGATTTGTTGTATCGACTGAACGTGATTACGATTGAACTTCCGCCCCTACGCGAGCGTAGAGAGGATCTGCCGCTACTAGCGCAGCATCTGGTCGCGCAACTCGCCGAGAAACAAGGGCGGCCGGTGCGCTTTCTGAGCAACGCGGCGCTCGAAGCACTTCGTTCGCATGACTGGCCGGGCAACGTGCGTGAGCTACGCAACGTCATCGAGCGCGCAGTCATCATCTGCTCCGGCGACAAAATCGAAAGGCACCATCTGGTGCCTTACCCGTTGGAACAGCGCACGCGCGTTCGGAGCGAAGATACGATTACGCTTCCAATCGGCATGCCGATTGACGAAGTCGAACGACAAATGATTTTGCGCACCTTGCAGAAGACTGACAACAACAAAACGCGCGCCGCCGAACTTCTGCAAATCAGCTTAAAGACTCTTCACAACAAGCTTCGTCTCTACCGCGAACGCGGTCTACTGCCTGACGATCCTCCAACACACTCTTCAAACATCAGCGCCTCTCCGACGTCGAGCCGGCGGAACTACCGAACGGTCGCCTAAGTCGATCACGGATAAACCAGGTGTCACGTCGCTTAGTCTAATCATCAGAGCTGCGTCTGTATTAATGATCTACACAAATTGTTAGAGCACACAGAGTTGAATAGTTATTTTCTGTGCAACCTCTGTGTCTCTCTGGTGAGATAAACTTAATCTCACACACACAACTGAAAAGTCCTTCAGAGCTTGCGCTTGCGTGCCGCCGTCACGCCTGCCTTTAATGAGCGTCGGGCGCGAGGTGTTGCAGCAGGTCCTTTGCCGCGCGCTTGGGTATTATCTGCTACGAGCGAAGCCATTTCATTTTGGGTCATCTGCATGTAGATCCGCACTTCGTTGCCATTCGCTGAAACATTCAACTTGCTGAACGGGTTAGGCGTATTTGTGCCTTTGACGACGCTGCTTTCGAGCAACCGGCGAAGCCCGGCAAGCATGGTGTTTAGTTCTTCGGCTTGCTCGGATGTTTTCGTGCGGGCGATCAACAAGGCGTCGACTCCCAGGGCGGTCATCCCGATGGATGCGTGAACCTGCTCAAGGGATTCAAACATCTTTGTAAAAGTGTCGCTCTCAGCCGTGCGTGCGGCTGTCGATTCCCCTGCCGGAGATGTTCCGATCTTATCCATCCCGCCAAGTTGAAGTCCTTTCTGCGGACTCGTCGGTGAACTTGCGCCGGCGTTGCTCGCCGCCGCCCCCGGCTTCAGTTTGATGCCGACGGCAATCAGCGACGCAGGACTCTGCGTCGCCAGCTTGATCAACTCAGAATTGACTTCGCTGCCGCCGCCCGCGTGATATATATCAAGGCATTCACGAACGACTGTCGGAGTTCCGACAACCAGGGTTTGCGGATCAATCGAAGCTACCGAAATTTCACGCATCGCAAACATTCGTGTGTCCGCTTGTTGCGACTGGTTGTCGAAAGTCCAGGTACGCACGCTTGTACCATTATGAGTTTGCTTCACAACGCGACCTTGGGAAGCCAAACCCGCGAGCGACACCAACCGCTCGACATCAAGTTTGCCCTGCACGATAAATACGCTATCCGGCACAGTGGTTGAGGTCGGCACGAAACCGCCGGCAGGCATTCGGCCGCCGATCACAATGCGCTCGACCGCACGGATGTCAATGCCGATCATGGTTTTGAGTTGGTTCAAGCTGCGGTTCATCTCCGCCAGCTTAGCCGGAGATTTCGCGAGCATGCGCGGCAGCGCTTCGGTAAACATCCGCCGCACGTTGAGGTCGACGATGACATCGGAGGCGGGCAGCATGGTTAATGCATCAGGCATTAGAGGAGATGACGGTCCAACGGCATCCAGCGCGGTTGACGCCTGCTGCGCGTGAACTTCCGAACTCGTAACGGCTGCGGTGATAAGTATGAACAGCAACAAGGCTATATTTTTGAACACGATTTAAGACCTTCCTTTAGTGGCGTGGTAATGAACCCTTTAGCGGAACCTGCGTGAGCGCAGATGGAAAAATGAACTTGGAGGTTGAGCGGTTAAGGTTGTGTGGATCCGCTGTTTGGACAAGAATGTCGAAACCGGAGTACGTCCCGGTAAATTGAGCGCCCGGGCAAACGAAGGTTGTGAGTCAATGTTTTGGGATCAAGCTGCGTAACTCGGGCGGCGGATGTTTGGAGGGAAGCACCCGGCAGCATGATAAAGCACGAAGCTTGTTTGTTCAATGAGTTTGAAGTGAAGGGTAAACTACTACGGTTCTGATTCGCTCTTTGCTGCCGGCTGTTTGATCTCCAGTCTTTTCCTCCAGCGCTCGCGCACTAAGCTCAAGTATGTCGCCCTTGCCGGGGCTAAAAGAATAGGCTACAGATCGGAGGACGAGATGGAAGAGATCAACAGAATAGAGGATCAACTGCGGCGAGCTTTCGAGGGCGGTGCTTGGCATGGGCCTGCGCTTCGCGAAGTGCTCGCCGATGTGACGGCTGAACGTGCTGCCGCCAGATCGATGGTCGGTGCTCACAACATTTGGGAGATCGTGCTGCATGTCACCGCATGGCACGGGGCGGTTCAGCGCAGACTCGAAGGTGAACCGGCTCAACTGCCCGTAGAGGGAGACTGGCCCCGGGTGACGGAAACGAGCGAGGCCCGATGGAGCGAGACGCTCCTCGCGCTTGAGCAGTCATACCAGTCGCTGCGAAGAACAATCGCTGGTCTAACCGATGCTCAGTTAAACGACTACATCTACGGCACCCTCGGCACTGAACCTGATCCACCGACCGGCGCGGGAGTTTCAGTCTATCTCACGTTGCACGGAGTTGTTCAGCATGACCTTTATCATGCCGGGCAAATCGCGATACTGAAGAAGGCGTGAGGACAAACGAAAAGTTGCTGAGCAGCAATGAGAATTTGGGGAACTGTTAAGAAGACTTGGCGCGGTTGGCGGTGGGATAACTCTTTCCGTGTCCGAAACTGAACAGCCTGCCGCCGTCGCAGCTTTTCTTGACAGGCGCACAGCGCGCGTGATAAACCGTCGAATCTTCTAGTTCGCTTTAAAATGTTTTGTAAGGCAGCGCTTCACGTGCCGAACGGTTCGCTAAACTAAAGCTGCGCCTCAATTCGTGACAAACGAGATAGTTGAACTAACATTGCCGAGTCGTATTGAAGCCATCGCTGAGGCAACTGCGGCGGCGGCGAAGATCGCTAATCGTCTCGGACTCAGCGAGACGGCCATATACGGTGTGGATTTGGCCGTGCGCGAAGCAGTCACGAACGCCGTGGTGCATGGCAACCAACAAGATGAAACCAAGCCGGTGGAAATTACATTCATTAACTTGGCGATGTCTCTCGTAATCACGGTTCGCGATAAAGGCAATGGGTTCGATCCGACATCTGTTCCTGATCCGACGCTTTCAGAAAATCTTCTCAATCCGACGGGGCGCGGCCTGCTCTTTATGCGCACCTTTATGGATGAAGTAGAATGGACCGCACACCCGGGGGGCGGCACAGTGGTACGCATGACGAAGAAGCTGTAGGAATTTTAGATTTGCGATTGAAGAACCGATTGGGATTTATCGCGCCTTATTTTCAAATCGTAAATCAAAGTTTCAAATCGCATATTACGTAAAGGAGATTTTTGTAATGGCTGAACTGAATATCAAAGAGCGTCAAGCTGGAGATGTAACAGTGCTTGACTTGGACGGTAAGATCACAATTGGCGAGGGCAGCGTCGCGCTACGCAGCGCAGTCCGCCGCTTGGTTGAAGAAAACAAAAAGAAGATTCTCTTGAACCTGGCAGGCGTCGGCTATGTTGATTCAAGCGGGATCGGCGAACTGGTTTCGAGCTTCTCGTCGGTTAGCCGCGAGGGCGGTCAGTTGAAACTTCTTAATCTGACCCAGAAGATCCAAGATCTGCTTGCGATCACAAAACTGCTCACCGTTTTTGACGTTTACGAAGACGAGTCAAGCGCCGTGAGCGCTTTCAAATAAAGACCCGAAGTTAAACGGCGTGCGATGAGTTGCAACGAGTCTTAACTCGTCACACCCCTGCAGGTACAAACCGCCTTTATGTTACGTGCGGCTCTTCGCCGTCTGCTCGCGATTGATGATCCACCGGAGCGGACGGCGCTCGCTTTTTCCATCGGTGTTTTTATCGCGTTCTCGCCGTTCCTGGGGCTTCACACGATCATGGCGACCGTGCTCGCCTTCCTGTTTCGTTTGTACAAGATTGCGATCTACACCGGAACGTTCGTCAATAATCCGTTTCTCACGCTGGTTCCAATTCTCCTGGCATCTTACGCCGTGGGCGCAGTGCTGCTCGGCAGGCCCATCAGATTACCGGCAGAAGATTTGGAACTGTTAAAACACCCCGATCTATTCAGCATTGATTACTGGCGCGAACTCTTCGTGCAAAGTCGCGATGTGTTAGTGCCGTTTGCCATCGGCGGCATGGTGCTCTCGGTCGTTTCTTCGGCAATCGCTTATCCTCTTACTCTAGGATTCTTGCGCGCGCGCCGCAGAAAACCTATGGAAAACCCAGACGGCGTGTGAGGCGATGCGCTCCCTGAATAGCTTTGGCTGCTTGAGGGCTTGGCATCCGGCGCGTGTTTCCGTAGCATCTCTATAAACAACCAGCAGCATAATAGATCGAGCTTGTTTCCCATCTCTGTAGTGATAAAGCTTTGTTTACAAAATTGTTCAGCTTCATGAAAAAGCAGCATTTCTTTACCATCATCTTTGCGCTTAGCCTCGCGGTTGGGGCAAGCGCGCAAAACAACCCAACTCCGGCGACTCCGGCACCGCAATCCGGCGGGACGGCGGGAGCGGTGCCGCGTTCCACTGCTTTCGATCTTGAAGAGTATGGTGTTCAGATCGCCCCTGATCCGCGATTGATCGTCGTGATGGCAGCTTTGGAAGCGGCCGGGTTTGATCCCGTTCCTGCTGGAAGGAAGCCTTCCCTGTTTCGCTCAGAGGTAAAGCGCCGCGGGGAGAATCTCGATCCGTCTTTGCGTGAGCGGCTGCGACGCTTCTACGAAGGCCACAAGCTCCCTTCGCCCGCGACGCCTGCTGAGCAAGCCGCGCGTTATATTTCGCTCGCTCTGGCGCTTGGGCCAGGGCCGACCTTTGAGGCTCCGCTGCGCAGCGATGATCTTCCCGGCGGCCTGCTTGAAGTGCTCGACTTTGCCACGCTCGTGCGCGACTTCTACCAAAAATCCGGAATGGATCAACAACTTCCCGCTTACATACAGACACATGAAGCGGAAGCGAATCGTCTGCGCCGCCCGACGGCTGAGATGATACGCGCCGTGCTCTCTTACCTTCATACGCGTCCCATCATAACCATCACTGAGCGCGTTCCTGTTGCTCGGAATACTAATCAAAAAAGCTCATCGCAGAAGAAGAAAGGGCAACAGGCATTTACCATGCGTGAACGCGCGCGTCGCTTCCACGTTGTGCCTGATCTTCTCGCCGCGCCCGGCACCATCAACTTTCGCATCATCGGTGATGACTACTATTTGATCTTGCCGGAGAACAGTAACGTCACGTCCACGGAGGTGCGCCGTGCATATCTTCAATTCGTGGTTGATCCATTAGTCGCACGCTTCAGCCGCGAGATCGCTGCACGCCGCGTCCACATCAAGCAATTGATTGATGAACGGGCTAGGCCGACAGCGGCTACAGCGGAAGCTTCGAGCAGCACTTCGCCCGATGTGTTCCAGGCGGTGGCGCGGTCTGTGGTCGCGGCCGCCGAAGCGCGGATGACTGAAGCGGCGCGCCGTGGAAGCCTCGCCCGAGACACAAGCGTGCGTCTGCAAAATGCCAAAGAAGATGCCGCGCGTGCTTCCATCATCAAAGAAGCGCAAGCGGCGCGCACGGGTGTCGAAGACAATCTAGTGGCCCAGCTTGCCGATGCAGAAGATCGGGGCGCAGTGCTCGCCTTCTACTTCGCCGACCAACTTCGCGGCATGGAAACCTCTGGCTTTGACATCGCCAACTTCTTCGCCGACATGATCGCTTCAATCGACATCGCCCGCGAGAAGAAGCGTTTCGAAGAAAACCGCGAGGCACGCGAGCGCGCACAAGCAGCGGCGCGTCGCAATACGCAAGCAACAAATCAGGCGACAGAGAATCGGGCGGCCGCCCAGCCGGGAGCGGCGCGGCGCACGGCTCTGATCAATAGCCTGAGCGAAGCGGAGAATCTCCTGCGCGCAAAAAACTATACCGAAGCTGAAAAGGGTTTGCTGGCCCTGATGCAACAGTATCAAGGCGAGCCGCGCATCTTCTTTGCGCTCGGACAAGCGGCGAGCCTCGCAGCGCAGGATGCATTCGATGAAGATTTGCAGAGCAGGCGATTGAACCAAGCGCTCGCGCATTACCGCGACGCCGTGCGCATGGCAACCCCCGATACCGAGGATGATCGCGCGCTTGTTTCGCGCGCACATGTGGCGATGGGCCGCATCCTGGCTTTTCAAGATAAACCCGCTGAGGCTATTAGGGAGTTCGATGCGGCGATTCAGTTTGGAGAGGTTCCCGGTGGAGCATTCAGCGAAGCCGTTGCCGCAAAGCAAAAGCTTGCGCCGTCAAAGTAAACATGTTCAGCGCAAGCTCAAAGCGATGAAGATTCTCGACATCGGGTGCGGCACACACAAAACGCCCGGCAGCATCGGCCTCGACATCAATCCGAAAACAGATGCGGATGTCATCCACAACCTCGATTATATCCCCTATCCATTTCCCGACAACGAGTTCGATTTGATCATCGGCAATCAGGTGATCGAACACGTCGCGGATGTGCTCGCGGTGATGAGCGAACTCTATCGCATCGCGCGCCCCGGCGCAGTGATCCGACTCGATACGCCGCACTATTCAGACATCGCTTCCTATACCGATCCGACTCACCGCCGCCATCTCACCAGCGAATCATTCGCTTACTTTACAGGCAAACGTCCGGACTTCGAATTCTACTCGCACGTTCGCCTGCGCCAGCGCATCGTTCGTGTGACGATGCTCAAACTCTGGCGCATGCTCGGCGTTGAACTGCTGATCAACAGCAGCAACCGCTATCCACGGCTTCGCTTTCTGCGTCGCTTCTGGGAGTCGTACCTCTGCTTCATTATTCGCGGCAAGACAATCTACTTTGAGTTAGAGGTGATGAAGTAGCGGCTGGTTAAGCGAAGCTTGCGTGTCACGAAACTTGGAGACGCTCGAACTTTCGTATGCGGTCGGCTCAATCAAGGGCGAGCATGGCAGAAGCCCGCGCGGAAGCTGTGGCGTGTGCTATCTCGCCCCCTCACTTGGCCGCGCCTTCTGCCTCTCTCGCAATTAAATCAATATTCGTATGCAACAAGTGAAGCGGAGTCAACATCCTTGCTCGAACAAACGTTCGGGGTTTACCATCGGGTCTGTAGAAACACCAAGTCACGGTCTTCTTAAACAGCGTTCGGACATTATGGTTTGATGGTTGCGAAACGACAATCTATGACCGGTCAACTCCGAAGAGAGCAATCATGTTACAGCGCCGCGGCGCGCTTGCCTCCCGCTTTGAGCGTGTGCCGGTTCACCATCCTTCTGCTGCTCATGGCGGCTCCGGCCGTTTCATTATCTCGGCTCCAGTCCGGGGCGAGAGAGCAACAACTCCGAACAATTCAACAGCTAATCCAGCAGGGCGATCTGACCGGAGCGCGGCGATTGTTGACCGAAGGTGCAAAAGATTATCCGGCTGATCCGTTGTTCGCCAACTTCTTCGGCGTTGTCGAAGCGCAAGCGGGAAACTACCCGGCCGCTGAAACTCATTTCAAACAGGCCGTTGCGCTCGCTCCTGAGTTTGTCGGCGCTTACTTAAATCTGGGACGGCTCTATCAGGAAAATTCCGTTAAGGACGGGGCAGCCCCGGCCAAAGCTTTACAGATTTATCAGCAGGTGTTGCAGCTTCAACCCGGTGACGCCGAAGCAAATTATCAAAGCGCGGTGTTGTTGCAGCGTTTGGGCAGATTCAAGGAATCGCTGCTGCATCTGGAACGTCTGCCGCCGAACACCGCGCAGAGCGCGCAGGCGCTGGCCGTGCGTTTAGCCCTTTACATCGGACTGGGCCAGCAGCAAGCAAGTCGGACGCTTGAACGTTTGCTGGATGCGGCGGATTTATCCGAACCCGATGTGCTCTCAATTTTGCCGACGATTGAAAAACAACCGCTGAGCTGGAGTGATGATCTTGCCATCAGACTGCTAGAGAAACTGGCGGAGCGCGGGCACGCTACTCACACTTCGTGGCGTAACCTGGGATTGCTTTACGAAAGAAAGGGGCAACTGCCACAGGCTCGCGGGGCGCTTGAGCGTGCCGCAACGACTGACCGTCCCACCGCTTCTTTGCTGATTGACTTAGCTCGCCTTGCGCACAAACAACGTGATCATAAAGGCGCACTCGGCTATCTCGCCCACGCTCGTGATCTTGAGCCGAATGACGGACGGATTCATTTCTTCTTCGGGATGATCTGCGTGGAAATGGAGTTGGTTGCGGAGGCTCATCAGGCGCTGGGCCGCGCCGTCAGCCTTGATCCTAACAACGCGCAGTACACTTACGCGATGGGCGTCGTCTCCACTCATCGCCGCGATCCGAGTGAATCGATTCCTTACTTCCAAAAGTACGTGCAGCTCAAACCCGACGATCCGCGCGGCCGCCTGTCACTCGGCGCGGCTTATTTCATCGGCGGTAGTCTCGCGGAAGCTAAAAAGGAGTTGACGTTTGCCGCCGGGCATCAACCATCGGCCGCCGAAGCGCATTATTACCTCGGTCGCCTGGCGCGACGTGAAAGCAGGCTGGAGGAAGCGACGCAGGAATTTGAGCAAGCAATCAAGCTGCGTCCGAACTATGCGGATGCGCACGCGGAATTGGGTCACTGTCTGGTGCAACTGAAAGAATACGAGCGCGCCGAGAAGTCGTTCGAGCGGGCGCTTGAAATTGATCCGAAACATTATCAGGGGAACTTCGGTCTCCTCGCGCTCTACAGTCGCACGAAAGACCGACGCGAAGCGGAACAGGCACGGCGTTTTGAGGAAGTCAAAAAGCTCCGCGAACAGAAAGCTCAGGACTTTCTACGAATGATTGAGGTGAGGCCGTATTGACGATGGAGATAAAACGTGGCCTGCGAAAAAGAGGTCGGGGCGTGAGTTGTCGGGCGGCAGGTTTGGCCGTGTCGTTGCTGTTGCTGCTGGCGGCTTCCGCAATCGCGCAAGTAAAGAATCCTTCCGAGTCGGCACGCGCTTTTCACAGGGGTGATTATCAGCGCGCGGCGGCGCTCGCCGAAGCGCAGCTCAAACAGCAGCCGAACAGTTCACCGGCGCGAATCATACTGGCGCGAGTGGAGCTGATCCAAGGGCGGTTTCAGGAAGCTTATACGCAACTGCGAAAGGTGCTGGCGACTGACCCGACAAATCTAGATGCGCTCTATTACCTGGCGACGATTTCCGGTGCACGGTCGCAAGGTGAATTTGAAAAGCTGTATGCGCTCGCTCCCGACTCGGCGCGCGTCCATCAGTTGCTGGCCGAAGCCGCGCACGCGCAGGAAAACACCGCCGACGCCGAAGCCGAGTACCGGGCTGCGCTGGAGGTCAATCCGCGATTGTTTGAAGCGCTGGTCGCGCTGGGCGAACTCAAACGCTCGCAATCCTACTTCGACGAAGCGATCACTTACTATGCACGCGCCGAAGATGTTGACCCGAACGACTTCGACACGGTTTACGGTTTGGGAGCGTGTCACGAATACAAGCAGGATCGCACGCGCGCCATCGCATATTTTCGCCGCGCGGTGGCGCTTGCCCCTGACTCCGCGGTCGCGCATTTCGCCCTCGGCAATTCGCTGTTTCAAACGCAGCAGTACGAAGCCGCGCTGCCCGAACTCGAAGCCTCTATCAAGCTCGAACCGCAGTTGCGGCAGAGCTACTATTTGATCGGTCGCGCTTATCAAAAGCTGGGGCGTCAGCAGGAAGCCAAAGAAGCATTCAAGCGATTCAATGTGCTCATCAACACGGAAGTCAAAACAGCGCAGGACAACCTGACTTCCGGCGACCCGATTCAAGCTCCGTCCACACCTGCTGCAGAAACGCCTCCGACAACCAAACCATCACGCCGAAAACCGCCGCAGAGGTAAACGAAGGAGAATCAGCGTGCTCACATTTCAGTTCGACCGAAAACGCTGGCTGAGCCTTTCCCGCGCGCCGGTTATCGTTCTCCTGCTCGCGGTCTCGCCGCCTGCATTCGCGCAACAACAATTGCCTCCCGCACTGGAAGCGCTTTTCAACGAAGGCGTGAAAGCGCTCAAGGAGAACAATCTCAACGAAGCGGAGCAGGCTTTCCGGCGGGTGATCGAGCGCGGCGGCAGGGTGGCGTTCGTTTTCAATAACCTGGGCATCGTTCACCAGCAGCGCGGCGACCATCAAAAAGCCGTCGCTCAGTTTCGGGAAGCGATTCGGCTCGAACCTGATTACCCCGCACCGCGATTGCTGATCGGTTCCAGCCTGCTCGCGCAAGGTCATACGACAGAAGCCGCGCGGCAACTGGAACGCGCCGTCAAACTTCTGCCGCAAGAGCCACAAGCGCATTTGCAATTGGCGAAAGCCTATGAGCGCGCGGGCGACCTTTTAGGCGCGGTGGATCAATACCGTGCCCTCAGGGAACTTAGGCCGCGTGAGCCGGAATACGCTTATCAAATGGGCAAAGCTTATCTCAAACTTTCCGAATGGAGCTTCCAGCAAATGATGCGCGCCCATCCGCGTTCCGCGCGGTTGTATCAGGCGCTAGGCCACCAGTACATATTGCAGGGCAAACCCGAATTAGCCATCCAGACTTTGCAGCGGGCTGTGAACGCCGATCCGACGTTGCCTGAAGTTCATCTGGTGCTTGCGCAGATTCACCTGGAACGAAAAGAGATCCCCGAAGCGCGCCGGGAGATCGAACTTGAATTGAAGCTGATTCCCGAAAGCCGGGCCGCGCTGTTGCTAAAGCAAAAGATTGAAGCGGCTCATGCCGGCGCGC
>JACCTF010000845.1 GCA_013812565.1 Pyrinomonadaceae bacterium
TTCATCACGATGTAGATTGCGGCAACCAAGATGATCGAAAGCAGCACCGCGCGCGGGATGGTGCGTCCGGGGTCGCGCACCTCGCCGCCGAAATAACAGACGTTGTAATAACCCCAGTAGTCGTAAACGGCAATCAAGAGCGCGGCTCCGAGGCCGGTGAAAAAGTCGGGCGTCAGCTCAAACGCGTTCGGCGGAAAATCGAAAGCGAGTTGGGAGTCGAAGTGCCACAACCCGGAGCCGATGATCCACACAATCGTTATCATCACGCCGACCCACAGCAGATTCGAGAAGCGCTCGATGATCGTGATCTTGCGGTAAAGGAGAAACACCGCGAACAGACACGTGCCGATAGCGACGAACGTTCCGAGCGTCGCCAGCACCGTGGCATCGATTTGCCCGACGATTGGTAACGGCAGTCGCAGGTTCTGCTCGAAGATCGTTCGGTTGAGTGACGGGAAAGCGTAAGTCGCGTATGAGGCGAAGCCGATGCAGCCGGAAGCGATGGAGAGCGGCGCGCTGAAGGTGAGTTGCCAAATGAAGAGAAACGACATCATGCGTCCGAGCTTTGATGGATTGTAAATCTCGTTCAAATAACGATAGGCTCCGCCCGAACCGGGCAGCGCCGCGCCCAATTCCGCCCAGACAAGTCCGTCGCAAATGACAAGCACTGCGCCGAAAATCCAACCGAGCATCGCCTGTGGGCCGTTCATCGCCGCGATGATCAGCGGGATGGTGATGAAGGGGCCGACGCCGATCATGTCGATCATGTTGAGCGTCGTCGCACCCGTGAGGCCCACGCCGCGGATCAGTTGCGAAGAATCTTCGCCGCCCGGTTGGGCGTCAGGTAATTGCGGTGCTCCTTGAATTGCCATTAGTAAAGTGGAGGATGATCGTCCGCGGCAACAGATTAGCCACAGAGGCACAGAGACACAGAGATAAAACTAATGATAGTGAAAAGATGCTTTGGTTTTTAATGTTTCGCGTGCTCTCTGTGCCTCTGTGGCTAAGTTTTCCGTTTGTACCAATCCTGTGAGTTTCGATTTAGAAGTTGAACTTAAAGCCGAGTTGGAATTGACGGCTATCAAGCGAAACCGGATTCCTCGTTGTGAAATCCGGCAGCGGCGCAATCAAGCTGCCGTCTGGATTTACAGGGATGCCTGCCCCGTTTACTTGAAAGATACTTTTGCGGTTGAAGAGGTTGACGAACTCGCCAAAAATCTCGGCATTAAACCTTTCCGAAAAGCGAACGAATCTTGAATAGCGTAGATCGACGTTGAATTGGTTTGGTGCGCGCCCCGTGTTGCGACCGATGAACAGCGGACGGTCTGCGCCGGTCGTCACGCCATCGTTGTTTAAGTCACGATTAGCCGTGATGTTAAAAATTTCGCCGCTGTTGGCAGTTGTGATAATCCCTATCTGATTGTCGTTGATCAAGCGCCGCAGAAAGCGATTCTCTATCTCAAATGTCGAACGCCCGACAAAGCTCAAGACAAAGGTGTGACGCTGGTCGGCAAGTGAGTTGCCTCGGTCGCGGCGACGGTTTGTCGGATCAGACAGAAACACAGACGTTGTGTTTGCCACGACCGCGACAAGGTTCTGTTCAGGCGCATCGTCGATGGCATGTGAGTAGGTGTAGTTCGCGCTCAATTGATAACCGTTAGCAAACCGCTTGTTGAGCGAAAGCGTTCCAGCCGTGTAGTCAGAGGTTCCGACGGATTCAACGATGAGCACACGGTTAAAGTTTGGCAAAAGGAATCTGCTCGTGTCGTTGAGGTCTGTGCTAAAAACGGGTCTTCCATCGGCGAGCGTTCTCAGTGGATTAATCGGATTAATGTTGCGATAGACGGGAAGATGCGTACCGCGCGAATGAATAAAGCCGAGCGTCACCGAGAGGTTCTGTGACAGCGCTTGCTCTATTTGAAAATTAGTATGGAAAGCGACGAGATTCTCATAATCGGGAGCGACGGTGTCGATGCTCTGCTTGATGTTGGGCTGGGCGCTGAGCCTGTTAGGAAAAGCCGGCGCGCCTGCTTGACCCGGGCTGAGACTGAAATTGGGAAAGCGTGTTCCATTGTTTTGCAGTGCGCGCAGGTAAATGTCCAAGAGCGGTGCTTCATAGTAAAGCCCGGCGCTCGTGCGCACGACGGTCGGCAGTCGGCCCTCACGCAAGCCGTAGACGATGCCGAGACGCGGAGCAAAATTGCTTTTGTCAACGCGGAAGTTGCGCGAGAGTTCAAGCGGCGAAAGGGGGTCGGCCTGCGGCACGTCGTATAGATCGTAACGAAGGCCGTAGTTGATCTTTAGACGCGGCGTCACCTTCCAATCATCTTGCGCGAAGAACTGATAAAAGATTGAGCTGTAGTCGATGTTCGGTTCTCCGAGCGTTTCATCAAAGCGTGTGTAGCCGCGCGGGTTAGTGCCGCTCACCGCCGCTCCATAGGCGGCAATGTTCGGAAATGTGTAGCCGGCAAAAACTCCTGACCGCCGCGTGTCGTCGATCAGATTGAAGCCTGCGCCGAACTTCATGGTGTGGCTGCCGCGCGTGAACGTAAGGTTGTCGAGCAGTTGATTCGAAGTTTCAAGCGGCAGAATCGTATTCGCATCAGGAGGCTCGCCGAATGAGGCGATGCCGGAGATGATCACGGCAGGAGCGGTGCTGGAATTTTCGTTTGCGTTGTTGCGCGAGTTGCGGCGCGCATACTGGTAACGCAACTCATTCAAGAGCGTCGGCGAAAACGTCGAGATCAATTGGACGCCAACCGAATCGGAAGCGTCTAAGAAATCCGTGGTGCGTTCAAGCGTCGTCAGCCCGCCGCCGTTGTTGTTTATGATTGCGTTGCGAAACAGATTGACTCTGCCGACAAGACGCTGCTGATCTGTGATTTGAACATCGGTGCGTGCGATATAGAAAGTTGATTTCGAGGGAATCGAATAAACGTCGGGGAAAGCGTTCGGGCTTACGCCCAATGCAATCAGCGCCTGGCGATTAGCCGGACTAACGGTGATGATGCGTCCCGGTTCGCCGCCGAGATCACGCTGCACTCTTTCAAAACCCGTATAGAACTGCCAGCGATCCCGGATGATCGGCCCGCCTATCGCTGCCGTGAAATTATCAACCTTCGTCGCTGGTTTGGAGGTCGGAGGCAAACCGAACTGACGCGCCGAAAAGCTTGGGCGTCGAAAACGATAACTAATCGAGCCGCGATAATCGTTCGTGCCTGCGGGCGTCACGGCGTTGAAGATGATGCCGGGCGTGTTGCCGAACTCCGGCGCAAAACCGTTGGTAACGAGTTGTACTTCGCTGACGAAGACTTCCGAGATCGGCATCAAGCGAATCCCGGCGCGGTCGGCTTGCGTGTTGTTGTTGCCATCGAGTTGATAGTTGGCGCGACGCGCATAGCCGTTGGCGTTGATGCGCGGCACACCGAACTCGGAGTTGGGTCGGCCTGTGACGTTGGCTTGCAACAAACCGAAGTTGTAGGGATTGCGTGAGACGAGCGGCAGGTTGCGAACTTCGCGTTCGTTGAGCACACGGCCTAAATCTATCTTGGCAACATCGGCGATGGGCGCGTCGCTCGTGATGGTCACGGTTTCCGCAACTCCGCCGGGTTCGAGCACAAGCGCAATCGTGGCGGTTTGACCGGTCGCGAGCGTGATGCCTTCGCGCACAAGCCGTTTGAAATTTACAGCTTCGACCGACACGCGGTAAGTACCGAGCGGCAAAAGCGGCGCGCGGTACACTCCGCCGTCGTCGCTTGCAACCGTGCGCGTGGCGCCTGTTTCAATATTTGTGATGGTGATCGAACCGCCCGGAATAGACGCGCCGGCGGCATCCGTCACAGTGCCTTCGATTTGACCATTCAAAGCTTGTGATTGCGCAAGGACACTTGCACTTGCGCCGAGCAGGATGGATAGAGAACAAACAAGCACGCAGACAGATAAGCTAAAGCAGCAAATGCTAGTTGCTGCTTTGCCACGCAAAGCGAATAAAAACACCGGCATGTGTATTGGCTCACCAGCGCGTGATTGATCACTTTCGAGTAAGGGAGTACAGCACTCTTGCTCATTCAAATAGTTGCTGCAAATAGCCGTCACCCACGGAATGTTCACTTCTTTGGAATCTCCACTGATCCAACTAGAGGGTTGTCGGCAGGGCCTGTTTACCGCCTGTAATACTGATGCCAGAACCCTAGCGCCATGAGTGCGGCTGTTCCACCTGCGATGTCGATAAAACTATCATGAATTGATCCGGTGCGCGAAGAGGCAAAGGTTTGATGGTATTCGTCAAGCAGCGCGTAAGCTGTGACTAAAAGAAAAGAAAGCGCCAGCCATCTTTGTCGAAGCAGGTTCAGGGATGAAGTCAGAAAAGCGCGTGCGGCGAGAAGCGCGAGCACCGCGTATTCGGCGAAGTGTGCGCATTTACGCACCATGAAGTGGGCGAAAGCTAATTGGTTTTCGTTGATGTCGGGAAATAACAATAGAAGCGCCGGGCCGATAAAGCGCGAAGTGTTTGAGGCTGACATACTGTCAGTTGAAGCATAGAAGATCAGCACGAGCCAGAGCACAAGGGGGCCATAACGCCAAAGTCGCTCACGCATCTTCCACGCGCTAAACCCGGATTGTTGCCTTCTGTTTGCCCAGGCCATCTTTATCGCATTAAAACAAAAGGGAAGCTACTTGCGCTGCTTCCCTTCACTACTTCTTCTGTTGCAAACGATTCTCAACGCGCCGCTGCCGCTGAGCCTGAAACTATTTCGATGATCTCTGTAGTAATCCGCGCTTGACGTATGCGGTTCATGTTAAGCGTGAGCGTGTTGATTAACTCGCCAGCGTTCTTTGACGCCGCATCCATGGCTGTCATCCGCGCGCCTTGTTCTGAAGCAATAGACTCAAGCAGCGCGCGGTAGATCTGTGTCTCAACAAAACGCGGCAACAAGCGGCTGAAAATATCCTCAGGCGACTGCTCGTAAATATAATCAACAAGCGTGAGTGGTTGTACTCCCTGTGCTCCCTCTCTTCCGGGTGCCGCACTGTCTGCATTCTCTTCAACACGCGCGACCGGCAACAGTTGTTCGACCACAACGCGCTGTTGAATCACAGACTTGAATTCATTGTAAATAATAAAGACCTTGTCTAACTCTTTATCTTCTGAAAAACGCTTGATAACCGCGTGGGCAACATTAACCGCTTCCTCATACTCAACGCGGCCACTGCCGGTTAATCCGATGTACTCTCCGCTGATTGTCATGTTGCGTCGGCGAAAGAAGTCTCGACCTTTGCGCCCCGCCACCAGCATTTCGAGTTGCTTGCCTTCGTGCTGACGCAAGAAAACTTGAGCGGCTTTAATAATGTTCGTATTGAAGGCACCGCACAAACCTTTGTCTGCCGTAACCAGGATGACCAAGTACCGTTCGTCGCCGCGACTATCAAGCAGTGGATGATGAAAGTCTTCACGCTCGCGCGCCGCGAGTTCCGTGAGCACTTCCGTCATCTTGTTCGCAAAGGGTCTGGCCGCCACGACGCGATCTTGCGCGCGTTTTAACTTCGCCGCCGAGACCATCTTCATCGCTTTGGTGATCTGCTGCGTGTTCTTGACGGATTTGATCCGGCGACGTATGTCGAGAAGGTTTGCCATCGTCGTTTATAAACCCTCTATGTTACACGCCGACTGTCGCGGGTGTTTTAGTTATTACCGGTGTGCTTGTAGCCGAAGCGGTTCCCGAAGATGGTGGTGTGCCGTTACCTCGCTGCCGTTGCTCAAGCGTAGTTGTGGTTTCGTTGAAGTTGCGTTTGAAGTCTGTGACGACCTGCTTCAGATCGTTTTTAATCTCATCACTCAAGGCCTTCTTCTCACGGATGTTCTGTAACAAGCCGGGATTCGAGTTTTCGACAAAGCGCAAAAATTCCAATTCAAAGCGACGCACCTGCTCCACAGGGATGTCATCCAGGTATCCATTGGTCCCAGCCCAAATCACAAGCACCTGCTTTTCAACATCTATCGGTTGATACTGCGGTTGTTTCAGCAACTCCGTCAGGCGGCGGCCGCGCTCAAGCTGCGCTTGCGTTGTGCGATCAAGTTCTGAACCGAACTGGGCAAAAGCTTGCAATTCACGAAACTGCGCGAGATCGAGGCGGAGCGTTCCGGCAACTTGCTTCATCGCTTTGGTCTGCGCTGAACCGCCAACGCGCGACACACTGTTGCCGACGTTGATCGCCGGGCGGATGCC
>JACCTF010000856.1 GCA_013812565.1 Pyrinomonadaceae bacterium
ATAACGTGCTGCAAGCGGCGATTGTCGCTTCGCACCGCATCTTCAAAACCCTGGATCAGCCGGTTCTAGTCGTCACGCCCGCCGCCCCGCAGAAGACGCGGCGCGCCCGTGGGCGCATCGAGTTCCAGAACGTGTGGTTTGCCTATCATGAAGAAGATTGGGTGCTGAGCGACGTTTCGTTCACCGTCGAACCGGGCCAATCGGTGGCTTTGGTCGGCCACACCGGGTCAGGCAAAACCACGATTACAAATCTTCTGATGCGCTTCTACGATGTGCAGCGCGGATGCGTTCTGCTCGACGGCGTGGATGTCCGCGAGTGGGATCTACAAGCGCTGCGCGAGAATTTTGCGGTGGTGTTGCAGGATGTGTTTCTCTTTAGCGGCACGGTCGAGAGCAACATCCGGCTGGGCCACACAGAGATCGCGGAAGACCAGATCAAGTGGGCCGCCCGCGAAGTTCACGCCGACGGATTCATCGAACGTCTTCCTGATGAATATAAAACCGAAGTGCGAGAGCGCGGCGCAGGGTTATCGGTCGGCCAAAAACAGCTCATCTCTTTCGCTCGCGCGCTCGCGTTTGATCCGGCGCTCTTGATCCTTGATGAAGCGACCAGCTCGATCGACACCGAGACCGAGCAACTTATTCAACAAGCCATCGAGCGCGTTATGCTCAACCGAACTTCGCTCATCATCGCGCACCGACTCTCGACCATTCAGCGAGCCGACCGCATCATCGTGCTGCATCACGGCGCGATCCGCGAACAAGGCTCGCACCAACAACTGCTCGCCGAACATGGTCTTTACTGGCGGCTCTACAAACTACAGTACGCCGACGGCTCGCGCGACGAGCTATCAACCGGTGAACCCTTCAGCGGTAGTTTGCAGTACAGGGGTTAACAACATCTTGGTTTTACTTTCGTTTCACCTTAGCCTCGAAAGCGACAGCAAATCTTGCGAGATCGTTGACGCCACGGTTTCATGGCAAAACTTCTCTTCATAAGTCGCTTTAGGACAAAGCAAAAGGCTCGTATGAGAATTTGCAACGAACAAAGGGATCGATTGTTCGCAGCCCTTGTGACGGAAGCTGCACAGTGTCGTTTGTGTCCGGCAATGGCGGAAAGGACGGCAGTCCTGAGTTGCCGCAACGGTTCGGTCCAAGCGCGCGTGATGTTTATCGCTGAGGCTCCCGGCCGTCAGGGCGGCGACCGCACGCGCGTGCCTCTTTCAGGCGACCAATCGGGACGCAACTTCGAGCGGTTTATCCACTCTATTAATCTCCCGCGCACGGATATTTTTATCACCAATGCTGTGCTGTGTAATCCGCGAACGGTCACAGGAGCGAACCGCACGCCAACCGATTGCGAGGCGGCGAACTGCGCGGATTTCCTTCGTCGTCAGATTGAAATAATCGATCCGCCGGTGGTCGCCACGCTCGGACGAGTCGCGCTTGCCGCCCTCCGACGCATTGAGTATCATGCCCTTTCTTTGCGCGAAGCCGTCGGAAGCGTACACGAATGGAACGAACGTTTGCTTGTGCCGCTTTACCATCCAAGCCCGCAGGTGCTTGCGTCGCACCGTCGTGAAGCAGCGCAACTCCGCGACTACCGGCAAGTCGCCCGTGCGCTCGGTTGTAACCGCTAAGCCTTGCAACTAACTTTTCCTCCATGTCAATGAACGAAGCAGTCGAACAGATCACAATTCAAGAATCAGCTTTAGCGCAAACCATTGAATCATCAGGCGCTTCCCTCGTGGAGCATAAGGGGTGGCGCGTGGCCGAATCGTTCGGCGATGAAGCCGCCGAATACAGAACAGTGCGTGAAGGCGGCGCCGGTCTTATTGATCTCGCCGCGCGGGGACGCATCGAGGTGAGCGGCGCGGAGTCGGTGCAGTTTCTCAATGGTCTTGTCACCAACGACGTTAAAGCTTTGCCGGAGAATCGGTGGATGCCCGCCGCATTTCCGAATGTGCAAGGGCGACTGATTGCGCAAGCGCGCATCCTCCGCCAAAGCCCCGATTCGTTTCTCATCGACACCGAAACCCAAACGCACGAGCGCGTATTGAAGACACTGGGGCGTTTCACGCTTGCCGGAGATTTTCGCGTCACAGATATGACGAGCGACATCGTGCTCCTCTCTGTTCAGGGCGCGCGAAGCGCTGAAGTAATCGGCGCGGTGTTTGGCGGAGGAGCGCCGCGCACCGAGCGCAACCACATCACTTACGCTTCTTGGCAAGGCATCCCCACTACCTTGATACGCGCGACGCATACCGGCGAAGACGGCTTCGATCTATTTGTTACAGCGAGCAGTGCGCCTTCGTTGTGGAACCGATTGGTTGAAGCGGGCGCTCGTCCGGTCGGATTTGGTGCGCTTGAGGTTTTACGCATCGAGGCAGGCTTGCCGCGTTACGGTGTGGATATGGACGAATCCAACATCGTGCTCGAAGCCGGACTTGACGAAGCGGTCAGTTACACCAAAGGCTGCTACATCGGGCAAGAGATCATCGCGCGCATACACTGGCGCGGACACGTCGCACGACGCCTTGCCGGACTCATCTTTGATGATGACCAAAAGGTGTACCCCCTCAGCAACGATGCCAAAGTCAGAACTGAAGGCAAAGACATCGGTCGCATTACATCGTCAGTTTATTCGCCACAGTTGAACCGTTTGATCGCGCTTTCTTATATCAAGTATAACTACCTCGCGTCCGGCACGGAGATTCAAGTTGTCTCCGGCGAGAGCGAGCACCGAGCGCGCGTCGCAGAGCTTCCCTTTGTGCGCGGAAGTTGGGAAGAAGATTCCTCCGATCCGCAATCAATAGGATGAGCGAGCAGCCCACAGTTTCCGATGCTTCGACGGCGCGCGACCTTGATCAGCCGCAAGCGCGTCTCGCCTACTCAATTATCCAGACGTTGTTAGAACACACACGTGTCACAAGCGATCTTGTCGCGCTGATGGCGCAGGTGCTTGACGAAGATACGACCAAAGCTTTGACCGCAACCCCGCAGTGGGCTGCTTACCTTGATAGCCGCCGCGCGATGAAACAGGCGCAAACTCACATCGAGAAGTTCGCCCAAGTTATGACCGAATTCAGCGGAAACGATGAGGTGGCAAGTGACGAGTAAACAGTGACAAGAAGAGCCCAGGTATTATCCTGTCACTGTTCGCTTGTCACTCTCAAAAGAGCGACGGCTGATCTTCGAGGGCGGCGGCCTCAACCGTTGGTTGACCAAGCAGACGCTTCAATCTGTTTGCGCCGGCCGGTGCGTGACCTTCGTAGTAGTTGCTGAAATAGACATAAATATTCGGAACACGCTTTTGTAGTTGCTTGATCGTTTCGCTCCACGCTTGAAGATTCTGATCCTGCGGGCGCTGTACCACGTCGAAGCGCACGAGGTTGCGCGCGCCCATGAAGCGTACGTAGGCAAAATCCGCAACCGACTGATCAAACACCTTTCGCATTCTCTCTGATTCAATCCACTGTCCCTCGACGAGCGTCGGCGCGACCGTGTACGAGGACAGCAAGTTCATCACGCGTTCTTCTATCCAGCCGTTATCACGAAACTCGATGCTGAATCGCAGGTCACGCGGCAGGTGCGGCAGAAACTCGCTGAGCGCCCTGAAGTTTTCTGCAGTTGCTGAGAATTGCGGCGGCAGTTGGATGAGAATAACTGCGAGCTTTGTACTGAGTCGCATGGCGCGTTCACAAAACTCTGCGAGCACGCGGGCGCTTCCCTCGCGCAAACCCCGCTCGTGGGTAATCTCTTGCGGAAGTTTCAGAGAGAAGGTGAACGGCGGGGGCGTGCGTTTCATCCAGCCGTCAACCGTCGTCGCGGAAGGGATGGCATAAAAGGTTGAATCCACTTCAACTGTTTCAAACGCTCGCGCATAAACTTCGAGCATCTCCGCTCGAAGTGTGCCATGCGGGTAAAAGATTCCGCCGCTTGCTGGCCCGCTTACCCAATCGTTGTAGTTCCAACCCTGGCAACCGACATGAACGCGATTGGCATTTGTTTGCTTGTGAGTTTTCGCTTGTGGCATTGCTAACTGTCCTTTCCGGTTTCAAACGCGGCACAGGATCAGTTGAACGATGCCGCACGCTCGCCGCTCAACTCGTTCGACAAACAATCCTGACCCCCTCGCGTCCTGCGCTGTGCGGCGATTGAAGTGATCATCAAACAACGGCACGGTGATTAGGTTCAATGCGTCGAACAACCAACCGAGCATTCCTTCGGGTCGCACGTGCTCAAGGAGCGCGATGCGGCCGCCGGGACGAACGACGCGACGCAGTTCCGCAAACGCTCGCCCGGGTGAAGCGACCGAACAGAAGACCAGCGTCGCCAGGGCCGCATCAAACGACGAATCGCTAAAGGGGAGCATCTCGGCCCTGCTTTGCACGAGGTGCGCACGGGAGGAAAAGCCCTTCTCACGCGCACGCACAATCATCTCGTGGCTTGGTTCGCTGGCTACGCTTAACCCCGCCGCCGGAGCTTGCGGGTAGAAGGGGAAGTTTGCTCCGGTGCCTGCGCCGACTTCAAGGATGCGCCCGTCTGTGGGCAGCGCCGCCAGTGCTCTCTGGCGCAGGCGAACAAGAAAACGTTGTTCGAGCGGCTGCATCGCGCGGTCGTAGTACGCCGCCAAACGATCATACGTGGCGTGCGAACGGGGCGACGATGATGGCGCGCTTTTTGTCACTCGTGTTTGCTCTCCGAGATTGAAGTGGAAGTATAATCCCATTTTCGCAGATTCAGGCGGTTGCAATAAGAACCTTTTATCTTCAAGGATGGTCTAATGCTTCTAGGAATAGATTATGGAACTACCCGCACCGTGGTGGCGGCTGTTGATCGCGGCAATTACCCAGTGGTCAGCTTTCACAACGAAAGCGGCGACACCATGCAGTGGTATCCGTCGCTCGTGGCCGCGCACAGCGGCGGCGGCGAACGTCGCTTCGGCTTCGACGCGGCGGCTCGCCAGAACGAGCCGGTATGGACGGTGCTGCGTTCTTTCAAGCGCGAGCTTTCGCAGCATACGCCTGAGTCCCGGCTCACGCTCGCGCAGGATTCTGTGCCTGTCATTGATCTGCTCACCGAATTTCTAATCCAGCTCCGCCGCGATCTTTTTGAACGCTCGAACCTACGCCTCAAACGCAGTGAACCATTGGAGGCAATGATCTCGGTTCCGGCCAACTCAAACAGCAACCAACGCTTTATCACACTGGAAGCATTCCGCCGCGCCGGTTTTCACGTGAAGGGCACGATTAATGAGCCGTCAGCCGCAGGCATCGAGTACGCTCATCACTACCTCAACACGGCAGGCTCCTCACGCGGACGTGAACATGTCGTGGTCTATGATCTCGGCGGCGGAACGTTCGATGCTTCAGTGATCAGCATTGCCGAACGGCGGCATGAAGTCGTGAGCAGCGACGGCATCGCGCACCTCGGCGGAGACGATTTCGATCAGTTGCTGTTTGAACTCGCACTTGAGCAGGCGGGCGTCCGGGAGCTAACGGAGAGAGAACGTTTTCGCTTGCTTGAGGAGTGTCGCGAAAAGAAGGAGGGACTTCACCCGAACACGCGACGGCTGGCGATTGACCTGGGCCAAGTGTTGGAAGGTGCCGGTGAGGTGATCATTAGCACGGCTGAATTTTATGAACGCTCGCGCCCGCTCGTTGAGCAAACGATAGAAGCGATGGAGAGCGCGATGAAAAAGCTACCGGCCGGAGCCGAGTTGGATTGGCGTTCGGTGGCAGCCATCTACATGGTCGGAGGAGCGAGCGATTTACCAATTGTCGGGCGTACCTTGCGCGAACGCTTTAGTCGTCAAGTAAAGAAGTCACCGTATCCTCATGCGGCCACAGCCATCGGCCTTGCCATCGCCGCTGACACAGAGGCTGGCTACACCTTGCGCGAACGCTTCACACGCCACTTCGGCGTCTGGCGCGAATCTGATGAAGGGCGCACCGTGCAACTCGATGTGCTGTTTGAGAAAGATACTTTGTTACCCGATAGCGAAGGAGGGCGGCTCACGCGCTCGCGCCGTTACCAGCCGGCGCATAACCTCGGCCACTTCCGCTACGTTGAGTGCAGCCGGATCGATGAGGACAACCAGCCAACCGGCGACATCACCCCGTGGGCCGACATCTATTTCCCATTTGATCCACGCCTGCAAAACGATCCGCAGCTTGAACGTTTTGCCGTCACGCGCATGCCGCCCGGCGACTATTTTGTTGAAGAGCTTTACTCCTGCGACCAGACCGGCATCATCGAAGTCGAGATGATCAACCACGCCAACGGCTGGCGGCGCACTTTCCAACTGCACGGAGGCGGGGAACGCAAACGCGCACAAGCTACCAAGGTGAGCGGATGAGCAACGCCGTTTTAAGGCAAGGCCGCAGAAACACACGACCTTACAGGGTTGACTGACATCGCCTAAGGTTTTAGCAAGGCTCAACAATCCGACTTTATTCCTGATAATCTTCACACGCACGATTACGCCGGGGCTGGTGCATCATTCAGACCGGGGCGTGCAATACGCCTGCGCTGATTACGCGAGATTGCTCAGAACTCACGGCATCCAGATCGGCATGTCACGTCGCGGTAACCCGTATGATAACGCTCGAGCTGAAAGGTTCATGCG
>JACCTF010000203.1 GCA_013812565.1 Pyrinomonadaceae bacterium
CGTTGAGGCGGCGAGGATAACCGTCTTCCCCAGAGCTTCATAAGTCTTGCCGGTGTCTGTATCAATGAACCGGACGCCGCGCGCTTTGCCGGTGTTCGGATCAACCAGTATCTCACTGGCGATGGAACTGGTTCGAAGTGTTAAGTGGCCGGTGTCAATCGCCGGGTAGATCAATCCGGTCGGTGAATCGAACGAGGCGTGGATGTCGCAGCCGCCACCGCGCGCGCACGCGCCGCGCCCGTAACACTTGCTGCGATACTTGTTCTTAACGCCATCGGTTGTGACGCCGACGCGGGCCGGAGTCACCGTCCGGTTCATCTTTGCCATCGCCGCGCGCATCTTCCATTCGGCATGATTGAGTTTGACGGGGCGTTGGTAGATGCTGTCGGGCAATTGCGGCAGATTCTCTTTGTAGCCGGAGATACCCAAAAGTCGATCAACGCGGTCGTAGTAAGGCTCGATGTCTTTGTAGGAGACGGGCCAGTCCTCGCCATAGCCGTCGTGCGATTTGGCTTTGAAGTCGTAGTCCGAGAAGCGCAGCGCGATTCGCCCCCAGATGTTGGTTTTACCGCCGAGGCAGCGGGCGCGGACCCAAGCATAGCCCGTGCCGGTATATGGATGATCCTTTTCATCGACCACTATATTTCTTTTGTAGTCAGCGCGGGTGCCGCCGCCGCCGTATGAATAGACATGCTTGTAGGAACTGTTCGCGGCGGCATAGGGTGGATTGCGAATTTTGTATTCGGCCGCTTCGAGCGCATGTGCGTCGGGGGCGATGTCGCCCCGACGCGGATGTTCATAGGGCCACTCCATCGATTTCAACTCTGCATCAGGAACTTTTTTACCAGCTTCGAGCATCAGCACTTTCATGCCTTGCCCTGTCAGGACGTGCGCCGCCATCCCCCCAGCCGCACCGGAACCGACGATCACGGCGTCGTAAACCATCTTCAAATTAACATCTCGACTGCTCCGGTCACCCTGCCCGATAAACTTCAGCATAATTTTCTCTCCGTACCATCTCTGTTGATTGCTGATTAAGAAGGCTACGAAACCATCTTGTGACGAGTCAGATCGGATTATACAAAGAACTCTATCATGAAGCTGTTTTGTTTTATCAACGTAATTCCAACGTAAAAAGTACGGTTCGTTAATAGATGGTTTATATCCCGCACATGGCGATAGCCCGGCCCGTGATGGGAGCGTCGGCCTGACTCGATCACACCCTTCATCACGGGCCGGGCTAAGATGCCAATGTTCCAACACGGCCGGGTTACAAACACCAGCCCATCTATTGCCACGCGCCGCGGCTTGGTTCTACGGCGACGGCGCACTTCCCTCGCCGCCCTTCGCTGGTATCGTCCCTGAGTACACGGTGGTGGCAGCGATCATACTGGCAGCGTCTTCTTTTGGCAGTAATCCGACAAGTACCGGCCGCAATGCGTCGTTCACAATCGGCGTGAAGCGTATCGGCTCGGCCGTCACGGCTAAGCCGCCAAAGACCGCGCCCGGCGGCAGCGATGTAAATCTATAGGCGGTATCAGAGTCGCCGCGGCGGGGGCCGTCGCCTTTTTTCGAGCGAGAATAGGGTATGACCGGTAAATCGCCGATGTACATCTTCACTTGGTAGTTCGGGATATACACCCACACGGCATAGCGCGGCACCTCGAAATGTGATGGCAGCGGCAAGTCCTTAGCGCGCATGCGCACCAAGAGGGTCTGCCCGCTTTGTATGACTTCCGCCTTAGCTTCTGCCTTAGTGTCGATAGGTGTGCGGGCGAAGCTAACCGCGGTCGTCTTGCCGGTGCTGCTTTGGCGTTCTATTTCCGTAAACGGATCAACGTTCGCTGGTAGCGACACCGCCACGGTTCGCGGCGCAGGCGAAGTTGACGATTCAGTGGAAAGTGCCGCTGCCGGCTGTTGTGCCGCCGCTTGGCCTGCTACACCTAACCACAACGCAGTGCTCAGCATGCACAACGCAGTGCTGTACATTTTTCTCGGCGAGGTTATAAAGGGCATCATTGTCTCTCCTGCTTCCTTTTTCCGCCGCGTGTGCGCGGCTTGATTGTTGAGACGGCTTGCGGTTTGCCCGCCGTCGTGAGTGGTGGTGCGTCGAACGCAGCGCGCCGTAACAGCGCAGCGAATGAACGCGTTTCATCTTCTCCGGCAGTAAACGGGATACTGATGACGTCGCCGGGTTGTAAAGTAACGTCGCCGACCAGTCGACGTTCCATCTCCGGCAAACTCACAATGAACTGCTGATGCGACATGCCATCTGGAAGCAGCCGCAGCAAATGAACGTAGTCTCGGCGCGCCCCTTCGAGCGTCCCGCCGAGACTCTGTACCGCTTGGAGCAGGGTCATACCGCTGCGAAGATCAACCATGTCCGGGCGCGCAATCGCGC
>JACCTF010000884.1 GCA_013812565.1 Pyrinomonadaceae bacterium
GGATGCTGGGAACGCTATGCGTCGGCAACGGCTGCGGTTGCGCTCTACATGGGTGATCGCGCGCCGACCGGCAGCGCTACAGCGCCACGCTTTGTCGAGATCGCGGCGCGCGCTGAAGCTGGAGAACGACGCGCGCAAAGCACACTGGAGCGCGTCGGCGAGTATCTCGGCATCGGCATCGGCAACTTGATTACCGGCCTCGGCGTGTCGCGCGTTGTGGTTTCCGGTCGCATCGTCTACGGCTGGCGTTTCTTGCGCGCACCGCTTCACGAAGCGGTGCGGCGCACGATGGCCGGGCGATTGACGCAGTGGTCAGTGGAGGCTGGAGAGCCAACTGGCGCAGGATTAGGCGGCGCGGTTGAAGTCGCCGTCGAACAGTATCTTTCGACGCTTACGGCCCAAGCAAAAGCGGCTTAACATGAGCCATCCACAAAGGACACAAGAGCACAAAGATGAACACATACTACTGATCATTCCGCTGATTATGATGTTTAGAGTTCACGCTTGAGCGTGCTTGGTCGTGCAAGAAGCAGCCTAAAGGCTGCACTCTAAACTCCTCATCTTCACGCGGGCGGACTACTACTGTGCACTCTCCTGTGTCATGGTTGTATCTTCGTGTTCTTTGTGTCCTTTGTGGATGCCCTTGAGGTTAAAGAAGAAACATCCACGCGCCGAGCAGCAGTCCGCCGAAACAGGTGAGCATCATCGTAATGATCGTTTGACGAGTGATCTCTTCAACTGAGACGCCAGTGAAGTTGGCGACCCATACATTGTGCGTGTTCGTCGGGTCGCATACGGTCTGCACCTGAGTAATTGACATTACGGCGGCCAGGAGAGCAAGCGCTGGCAGCACACCCGCTGCGAACATAATCGAGTAGACGCCTGCTCCGACGCCGAACAGATTGAACGGCCCACGATATAGCGCGAGCGGAGAAAGCAAACTGAAGAAGAGTATGTATGCGATGGGCGAGCGAAGCGGCACGGCTGTAACGATGGGGGCGAGCGCTGTTTTAACATCCGGCAACGTCAAAGCGTTGAGCAGCATGCCGATGCCGATCATTAGAATGATCGCCGGCGCGCCGTCCTCCAAGCCGCGCACGGCTGAAGCGGAGAGGGTGCGAATGGATAAACGCGGCTGAGTTGTCAGCACGCCGTAAAGAGCGCCGCCGATGAATGCCGGAATCTGGTTCCAGCCGAATCCGAGGTAGAGAACAAGCGGCACAAAAGGTGTGAGGAAAGCGAGCAACGGCAAGCGCCGTCCAGCCGAGCGTTGCAACAACTCACTACGTGTTGCAACGGCCCAGAAGCTTGCCCCGCGCGTGGCGCGTGCAGCCAACGCAGCGTGAATCGTTACCGCCGAAACTGTGATTAACAACAAGCCCACGGCGAAACGCGAAACCTCCGGCGGCAGCGTTCCTGTCGGCGCGATCTGTAGTAAATCCTGGTAGAGACGCCATAAGGCCAAGTTAAAGATAAAGCCCGTCGCGTAGGCCATTAAAAACAGCACCGCCGCCATTCTTCGCGGCACGCCCAAGCTCATCATGATCGGCAGCACTAGCGATCCGACCATGATGATTGCACCCAAGCCTGTAAGCGATGTAAAGAGTACGGCTGTAACAAACATTAATGCGCCGGCGACCACGCCCGGACGCTCGCCGCCAAACTCCGCCGCGCGCTTGATAATCTCCTCAGCGATTCCTGTAGTGATCATCACACGCCCCAGCATCGCACCCGCAAACACTGCCACGTAAGCCGGAGCGAGTTTCACTGCGCCCGCCGCAATCACATCGTTCAAAATGTTATTGAGCGGCAACTGAACAAGTGCCGCCACGGCAATCGCCATCGCTGGAAGGGCAAGCAGCGCAGGCATGACGCGTGCGAACATCAACCACGCGAAGAAGGCGAAGAGGAGTAGAAGAAGGAGACCGAGCATAGAAGAAGGAGTCAGAAGTCAGGAGTCAGAATAGAAGCAATGATCTTTGTCTTAATTTATTACCCGCGCCGGCGATGTCAAGAAACTTGGAAAAGGTGTAGTTGACGATTGCCGACAGACCACCGCTAAACTCTTTTGCAGGTTGATCTGAAGCGCGTGGTACTTGCTCGGACTCGCAGAGAGTTGAATCATTAACTCTCTGCGAACCTCTGCGGACAAGGCTTCCGCGCCTGCGGCAGTGAGGTCCTCCATTGTGTACCAATCTTGTGTGAATAGATTTAGCGCACCCGGCTACTTCGCCGACGGAGCGGCGGGCCGCGTCCACTCCATCACGGCCTTTTGCGCTCTGAGTTTCGCAGTTAAAGCTTTCGTGTTCACGTCTTGCACCGCGCTTCTTTTATCAATCGCCATTTTCGCCGCTACTCCTGCCGCTTGGCCGAGAATCATGTACTGCGGTTCCATGCGCACCGTTGAATAGCTTACGTGGCTTGCCGAGAAGCAGACCGGCACCAGCAGGTTTGTCGCCTCTTTACGCTTTGGCACCAGAATGCGATACGGGATTTGATACGGCTGCACCGGCACTTGCATGTCGCCTTCGTTCTCAACTGCTCCGTCAGTTGTCGGGACGCGTTGAATGTTGTGCGAATCCGAGTTGTAGGAACCCATCCCGATCACATCTTCTTTCGTGCGCTCGGTTTGAATATCTTTTTGAATCATCACGTACTCGCCGATCATACGGCGGGCTTCGCGCACATAAAGCTGACGCGGCCAGTTGTCGGTGTCCACAAATTCGTCTTTGGCGAGTCCGAATCGGCTAACCTCTTGCTGCAACTCTTTCGGCACCTGCGGGTCGTTGGCGAGAAAGTAGAGAAAGCCCTCGATGTAATCTTTATGCTCCTGCCAAATCTGCGCACGCCGTTTGTAGCTTGCCTCCGGATAATCCCAATTGCCGCCGATATAGTCGGTCGAGAATGCTCCGTTATTATTCGTATCAGTCTTTTTACCTTCAACCGGGTCGGGCTTCATCACATCTTTCATGAGCGGCGCGCGTCCGTTCTTCTCGGTCATCGCTTTCAACATTCGAGCCAGCAACTCATACCGCTTCGGGTTATAGTTTGCCGGGCGCGGAAACGGCACACGGTTCTCCGGGACATCCGTCATACAGATGCGGAAGTTATATGCCTGTACTTTTTTGTCTGCCGCCCCGACTGTGCCCTTTGGCCCGGGCTGAACTTCGGGAAGCAACTTACCCGTCGCATCGTAGGGCGAAACGCGCACTGTGAATTGGTGCTTCGGCGTTTGTTCCCTAACGCCCGCGAGCGATTCGTTGTACTGCGCAATGCCCTCTCTGCCCCACGTATAAGAAACGCCTGCTTGTTTCATCAAGTCGCCTTCATACGTGCAGTCGGCGAAGATTTTTCCCTGGAACGTGTCACCGTTCTCCATGATGATTTCGGTGATTACGGTTCCCTTCTTCCGCACGCCTCCTTGTTCGCGCAAACGATTATTGTAGAAGACGGCAACGCCCGCTTCCTTTACCATCTCGTTGAAAACCTGCTCGGCGATTGAAGGCTCGAAGTGCCACTCGATGCTTTTGCCGTAGCGACGACCTACACGCTCGAAAAACTCCAGGGAGATGCCGCCGATCACCTCCTTCTTGCCGTAGTCAGTCCACCCCAAACCGCCCGAGACCATCCCGCCAAGATGACGTTCCGGCTCCAGCAGCGCCACGCTTGCGCCTTCGCGCGCGGCCGCCACGGCTGTGATCGTGCCGCCCGCTGTTCCGCCGTAAACCACCACGTCATACTTTCGAACAGTCGCCCCGTCAGCACTCATGCATAACCAAAGAAACGCCGCCGTCAGTGCCAGACCGATCTTCAGTTGGGTGTGAAGTAGGTTAGTCTTCACCACAGAGGCACAGAGAGACACAGAGGCTGCACAGAGAAAAGTATTCAACTCTCTGTGTGCTCTGTGCTTCTGCGTCCTCTGTGTTAAATCCTTGCGTGATATACGCTCGGATGAGAATAGTTTTGTCACTCGCATTACTTACTCCTTCAACTTCGGTTGGGCATCTTCGTAAAACGAAGCACCGAACACAAGGTTTAATCCTGGGGGTTAACCGTTAATTAGCTGTTCCATGCGGTGAATCGCGGTAAATTAAAGCGAGGAGCAATATAAAAGCAGTATGGCTACTTTTTAGAAATGCTTTTAGGGATTGCTCTGCGGTATGAAATCAGCCATCCGCTCCAGCATGCTTTTGACTTCCTCATCCCAGAAACGCCAATCGTGCCCGCCGGGCCGCTCGTGATATTCGTATTGAAACTTTCGTTCGCGCAGCGCATCAGCAAAGCGCGGGTTGCTTGACACCACCGATGGTAACGGATCGTTTGCCCCGGTTGCGACATACAGGTAGGGCATACGTGCGCGTCGCTCGGGCGTGATGCGTTCGAGCAGCAGGAAGACGTCGTTTGCCTGGCGCGTCGGGCTGTCTTTCGGGCCGTAAGCGCCGAGTATATCTTTGATTCTCTGATCGTTCGCGTCATTAAAGCCGACCGTGCGCGGTACGTCAAAGGCTCCACTGAAGCTCGCGGCAAACGCGAACATATCGGGGAACCGCAGCGCGAACTTCATCGCGCCGAGGCCGCCCATCGACAGCCCGGCGATGGCGCGCCCGTGCCAAGTCGCGAGCGTGCGAAAGCTTTTGTCGATATGCGGAATGAGATCGCGCATCATCGCATCTTCGTATTTAGCTTGTTCATTCGTCGCGCTGTTGGCATACCAGCTATCACCGACGCCCGGCATCACGATGATCAAACGGTGCCGCGCTGCATACTGCACAAGGTTCGTTTTAGTCCACCAATCATTTTCGTCACCCGTTCGCCCGTGCAGCAGGTACAGCACCGGATAGCGGCGCATGCTCGTCGCATACTCAGTCGGCAGCAGCACACGATACGGCAAAGGCTTCCCACCCAGGCTCGAAGCGGCAAGTGTTTCGCGTCTCGCTTCCCTCAACGCTTCGTTCGAGGCGGCAGATGACGTTTGCGTTTTCCTCGGTTGTGTTGCCACCGTCTGCGCTTTGGCGGGGCGTTGTGTCTGCGCGGTCGCTGCTTCAAACAGATCGAAGAATGATAAAGCGGCAAACAGCAGCGTGCCGCAGAGAAGCTTCCATAAACAAACGTTTCGTTCTTTTCTGTTCATAACCGTTTTATGACCACCTCGATTCTCAATCTATCAAGGGATGCGTGATGTAATGGCTTCCGCCTCCACATCAAAGTCAATCTCCGCTTCGAACGTTCGTCCCCACGGCAAGCTGAGAACAAAGTTTGTAATACCATGCGGTTCAAACCTAACGCTTCCCTGTCCATCAAACTTGACTGCTAAAAATGGATCGGTGAAGTCGCGCCGGAAATCACCAATTTGCGCGCTGACTTGTTCGCGGATAAAGCTCTCAACTCGCTTTTGATTTTCACCGGCAAGGTTGTTTGGATTCAACTTACTTGACGCCGCCAACTCTTTCGCTTGGGGGCGCACCAACGCATGATAAACATAATCATCCGCCAAGCGGTGAAGCAAGAATTTGAGTTGCGCATTGCCGACACGTTCGGCGAGATCGCCCGCAATCAGCGCATCGTTCGCCAATCGATGAAGGGACAGCGCATAGACGATGCCGTGCGACAGCGCTGTGCCGATAGTATTTCCGGCGGTGTTCCAAGAAGCGTAGCCCGTTAATCGTGGAAATAGTTTTCGTTTACGTAAGTGCTCGGTGAATCTCGGATCGGCTCCCTGCACATCTCCCACCGGATCAATATCGGCGACGATCACAGGACGCTTCTGCTTGATAGCGCGCTCAACTTGCTCGGCGAACGATGGGGCCGCTCCGGCTTCGTGACGTGAAGCGTAGACGTAGAACAAGATGTCTGCATCCTCATCTCGCACAACTTCGCGCCCGCCTGCCGCCGCGATGTGAAAACTTACGGTGCGATGAAGCGGGCGATCTTCGAAAGGCATAACTTTGTTGCGCGTCGCTTCCGAGGAAAAGACAGCGGCAATACGCGGCGTGTAATTGAATCGACGGTTGAGGGCACGCGCCAGCAACAGCATTGCCACCTCGTCAGCCCCTGGTTGGACAACGACTTTTTCGCTGATTCTGAGTTGCGCTGCTTCCCCAACAAGCCGCTCACGTTCACCGACATGCACGCCGCGCGGCTTGGCATCATCCTGCGACAAGATCAGGTAATCGAGCACACTGCGCCGCACCATTTCGATGCTCGCTTGATTAATACGGAAGTTGCGACGGCGAGCATCTTTGTAGTCGCTGAGCGCAGCCGCCGGAATTTCGCTCTCCAGTTCCGCGACTTCCTTACGAAGCTTTGCGTCCTTCGGTCCGTCGGGTGAAATTTCTGCCCACCGCGCGAGTTTGGCGCGGTAAGCTTCATTACGCCCGTCGGCCGTTGGCGCGAGCCGCATAATGACGTTGAAGCCGTAGATCGGAAGTCTCGGCGCGACCCGGCGAATTGTTTGCACAATCTCCAGATGCTTCAAAGCTTTATTGAGCGGCGTACGATGAATGCGTGAGTTGACGAGTCCGCCATATGCCAACATGTCAATCGAGATGATCGCGGATTCATACCCTTTGACCTCATGCCGCTGCAACCATTCGATGATCATTTCAGGATTACCCGGCTCCGTGAATCGCCCGAGCATTGGGCGCGGCGGCGTGACGACTTCCACACCACCGATGCGCCCGATCAGCGTCGGAAATTGCAGACACGGCGGGCGATCATCAAGCGGAATGAGCAGGATGCGTGGAGACCGCGACGGACGTGGACGGGATTGTTGCGGCTGCGCGTTGGCTTCAAGCTCGGTGTAGAACACCACCAACAGCAGACAACAAAGCAGCCTAAGCATGTCTCGGCGCTGAAAGCGGAACGAAGCTCTTGCTATCAAGATGACCTTTTCATTACTGTAACCGGCGAAATGGAAAGAGGACCTCCGATTGATGGCCGCGAGAATTACCATGACGGTTCTTTTGTGTCAATGAAGCAACAAAAAGTTCGGAGTTAGTGGTTCGGAGTACGAAGTATGAAAGCCGGGCACTCGCCTGAGCAACCCGATACTCCGAACTCCGCGCTTTGGATTATCCATGATGGGAGCACAACTACATGTCACAGATGCTACAGGAGATCGCCGAGCAACCGACGGCGCTCGCGAAAACAATCCACGAAGAGCAAGGCAAAGTGAAGCGCCTCGGAGAGTTTCTAAAACAACGCGGCGTTGAACTCATCGTGCTCGTCGCGCGCGGCAGTTCCGACAATGCGGCGCTGTTCGGTCGTTATCTTTTGGAGATTACGACGGGCATCCCTGTGTCGCTTTCAGCTCCGTCGGTGTACACGCTCTATGGCGCGCACATGAAGTTGAGTCACGCTTTGGTCATCGGCGTTTCGCAATCCGGCGAAGGAGAAGACATCAACCGCGTGTTGGAAACAGCGCGCGCAAGCGGCGCGTACACAGTGGGGATTACCAACGAACCTGCGTCGTCAATGGTCCATCTGGTGGATGAAACGCTGCTTATGCATGGCGGGCGCGAACGCTCGGTCGCGGCGACGAAAACTTATACGGGACAGATCATGCACTTCTACATGCTGGCCCGAGCGCTCGCGGATGGTGCCGAGCATCAAGCGAAATTGGACTACGAGCGAATACCGGAGTACGCCGCTCGTGCGCTTGAGCTGCGCCCCGCGATTGAAGCAATGGTTGAGCGTTATGTCTTTATGGAGAACTGCGTCGTGGTTGGGCGCGGACTTGCGTATGCCAGCGCATATGAATTAGCGCTCAAGCTGATGGAGACCTGCTATGTGGTGGCGGAACGTTTTTCGTCGGCCGATTTCTTGCACGGACCACTAGCGATTGTTGATCGCCACTTCCCGATCATCCTCTTTGCGCCGCCGGGCCAGACGCTAGAGAGCGCAAAAGTTTTGATGGAACGGTTGCATGAACTTCACGCCGACACGCTGGCGATCACCGGAGACGAAGCAGCCGCGCGGATGTGTACACGCTCGATCCAGATGCCTGGAAGCATTAACGAGTTTCTCGCGCCCATTCCATACATCATCCCCGGTCAGCTCTTTGCTGCGCTGCTCGCCGATGCCAAAGGACTCAATCCGGACGCACCGCGTTCACTGTCGAAAGTGACACGCACGCTTTAAACAGTACGAGTGGACAAGCATGCCGAAGCTACCACACGCAAAATGGGCCGTGGTTGATGTTGCCTAACTGGGCGACTACTCTTTGAACCCGCTGCATGATGCAGGCGAGCACAAGGCGCGAGAGTTTCAAGCAGCGTTAGGACTTACCATTGATGAT
>JACCTF010000902.1 GCA_013812565.1 Pyrinomonadaceae bacterium
AGCTTCCATCTAAATTTCATTGAATTTACCAGTCGCGCATTGAGAATAACCAGCATGTTTCCGCCGAACCTCGCGGGACACAAATGTATTAACGGGCATCACGTGATCAGAAGGCGAACCGGAGCGCAACCTGCATAATGCGCGGAGTTCTGGTCTCAGTAACCCGCCCAAAGTTTGAGTTAACCTGTCTTCCGCTGGTGTCGAACCGTGCGCCTGTGTCCACACGGAAGAACTGTGTGTGATTGAATATGTTGTAAATCTCCCAACGCAGTTGGAAGTACCTTTCCTCGCCCTTCAACGGAAACTTCTTGAACACCGTCACATCCCAGTTGTTCACGCCCGGCCCACGCAACACATCCTTCGGGGCGCTCCCGAAGTCGCCCCTGCCCGGGCGGGCAAATGCAGCGGTGTCAAACCAGCGGTCAAAGCTCCGCTCGCTTCTGGGAAGGATAGGGTTGCTGATGAGATTTACACGCACGCCGTCACCGCCGCCGGTGATGTCTGCGTTGTCGGTGGTTGAAAACCCGAAGCCGAGCGGAGTCCCGCTGGTAAACGCGGTGATACCCGAAAGCTGCCAATCATCAAACAGGTGGTGAACTACGGGGTTGTTCCAGCGGTTGCTCAATCTCGGCAAATCCCACGTGTAGTTGAAAACCAACACATGCGTCTGATCGAACCCGGCTCTCCCATAGAGCCACGTCCGGTATGGCCGGTAGAGGGGAAGGCCGCCGCCGTCACCATCAGTTAGGTCCATCGCTTTCGACCACGTATAGGCCGCACTGAACTGTAGTCCTTGCGTGAAGCGGCGTTCGGCCGTCGCTTGAAATGAGTTGTAATTCGAGGTGCCGGAATTCTCAATATAGGTCACGTTCTGATACCCAGGGAAGGGGCGGAAGAAATTATCAGGCAGCGCCCTCGTTCGGTTAGGATCAGTCGGGTCTATGTTCTCCGGGCGGAACCGCGCGCCGTAAGGGACTGTATTCAAATTGCGACTCTGTATCAGGTGTCGCGCCACATTGCCGACATAGGAAACTTCCACCACGGTCTTCGAGCCTATCGCACGCTGAACTCCGAGGGAATAGTTGTAGACGCTCGGCGTCTTGGGGTCTCTTTCAAAACCGGTGACATTGTTGGGAAAGAGGACGCCCGCGGAGCCGAGAAAGTCGTTTAAGTTGCCATAGAAGACGGTCGGGTTGAACTGAAGCGGCGGATTGAACGTCGGGCCGCCGAGGTATTGGCCGGAGGAAGGAGTGGTTTGCTTGGTGATCCCGAAACCTCCGCGCAGCGCCGTCCGACCATCTCCGAAGACATCGTAGGCGAAACCTATCCGTGGCCCGAGCTGCACCGGTTGCTGCTTGATAAACCCAGCCTCAAACTCGGGGTCGGTGGCGAGCGCCATTCCGTTTACGGGGTCGCCCGTGCCGGGAACATAAGCGCCGATGAAGACGGCCGGCCGCAACTCGCCCGTGAGCGGATTCTGGGCCACCCGGCCGCCGCTCGCATTGAGCGCTGGGCGAAAGAGGAGCGGGGCCCGTGAACGATCATAACGGTCGATAAAGAAGGACGCTCCTTCTTTGTCACGCAACTGCCAGAAGGTGTACCGGGAGAATCTCAGCCCCAAGTCAAGCGTCAACCTACGGGTCGCCTTCCAGGTGTCTTGAGCGAACCATTCAACCAGCGACAGCTTTCCGCGCCCGGTGGTAAGCCTGCTTCCCTCGCTGTAGGTCGTGAAGTTTCCCAGTAGCGCGTTGGCGTAAGCATAGTTTGTATTCCCCGGGTTGTTTGAATCCACTCCGAAATTGAAGTTGCCGCCGAAGTTTGTGCGTGGGCCTTCGCTGGCTACATTTTTCTCCACGAATAAACCGAACTTGAACGTGTGAGTACCCTTCGACCACGTCAAGTTATCGCTCAAGGTTGTTCTCGCATCGCCGGCATTGATCGGAGTGCGTCCGTCATAAGAGATGTTGGCGGCCGAGGGCACCCCGCCGAAGGAGATTTGCGGAACCAGGTTGAGCGCGTTGATACTCGGATCGAATTGCCCCAGTGTAATACCCCTTTTAGCTCTCACCGCGGCGTCGAAGTCGGACCCTGAGACGAGCGCGCCGTCTTCACCGAGGAGTCTTCGGCTGATCGAGAATTCGTTTACCACGGTCGGGCTAAAGATGCGCGTGTAGTTGCCCTGAATACTATCCTCTGTGAAAAGATAGTGGTGTGGTATGTGATCGAAGTTCGAGTTGAAAGCCGCGAGGGCTTCATAACCGCGCCGGTCGGACCACCAGGTTCTGCCGCGGACAGAGAAATTATCTTTGGTCGTCGGGTTGTAATCGAGCCTCAGCAGATTCTGCTTCTTCGGGATTTCGGTGATCTCCTGAAATTGGTAATTGTAATTGCCCGCCGTCACGCCGCGGTCGAGCGCATTAGGCTGTGGGAACAAGCTGAGGAGCGCCTGCCCGTTAGAGTTGATCCGGTTAGTGGGGATGATATTGCCGGGGAACGGCTGTCCGGTCAGCGGGTCTCTAATACTGATCAATCTTCCGTTTAAGTCGAGCGTTTGCGAGAAGTCACCGGCGCGCTCGCGGGCGGTCGGCACCGTCACTCTTCTCACCGAACGAGGTTCGCGAACCCTCCAGTCTTCACGCGAGTAGAAGAAAAAGAGCTTGTCCCGGTTCTCGTTGAAAAGCTTCGGGATGAACACGGGGCCGCCGACCGTACCGCCGAATGTGTTGTAGCGGTAGATGGGTCTCACTTGATTGTTTCGGTTGTTAAAGAAGTCGTTGGCGTTCAACTTCTCATGCCTCTTATACCAGTAGAGGCTTCCGTGAAAATCGCGTGTGCCGGCCTTTGAGATGATGTTAACGGTCGCGCCCAAATTGCGGCCGTATTCCGCTTGGTAATTGTTCGGCAGCACCTTCACCTCGGCGATGGCATCCAAGCTCGTCGTGCCGTTGAAGGCGTTCGTGATGTCAGCATCATTCCCTGATTGACCGTCGAGCGTGAAGTTGTTCCATTGTGATCGTGTGCCCGAAATGTTAGGCGTGAACGTTCCGAACGTGCCCCCGAGCGATTCACTGTTAAAGGTTCCACCCGCGTCCGGCTGATAAGAAACGCCGGGCAGAAGACGCAAAAGCGACACGACATCGCGGCTCCTCACCTGAGTTAAATCCAGTTGTTTACCCGAGAGCAGTTCAGTGCGGTCTGAGCTTGAGACCTGCACCTGTGAACCGTCATCAGTCACCGTCACTGTTTCGGTGACTTCGCCCACCTGGAGCTGCATGTTTCCAACTGAAAGGCGTTCGTTGGCGGTCAGCACAACCCCCTTGCGCTCAAAGCCGCGGAAACCTTGTCGCGTGGCTTTGACTGTATATGTGCCGGGCTCCAACGCGAGGAAGGTGAAAAATCCATCATCGTTCGAACTTGTGTTTTTTTCCTCGCCCGTACCTTCGTTGACCAGGGTGATGGTCGTATTCGGAATCACTTTATTAGTAGTATCGACAACCGTACCGCTGATGTTTCCCGTAACCTGCTGGGCTGTGGCGTTTGCGCACATTACGAGAAACATCAGAACAGAGATGCACAGGATGCAGTTGTTGTTTTTCTTTTCGCACATGTGATGCTCCTTTATCTCAAACCGGGGAAGGGTTTGTTTGTTGATTGAACATAAGGGTTGCGGCGGCAACCTAAAGCAAGGGATTTTAGAG
>JACCTF010000913.1 GCA_013812565.1 Pyrinomonadaceae bacterium
CTCATCAACGAAACAGACGGTTGATAGTCGCGGATTAGTCTTAACGCTAACAGGGAACCACGTCGCGCCGCCGTTGCCGGTGGTAAGCACAAGGCCGCCGCTGCCCGTCGCCCAACCGCGCTGCTCATCAATAAAATAGACGGAGAGCAGATCAGTTCGCGAGTAGACATCTATGCGCTGCCAAGTCCCGCCGCCGTCTTCTGTGCGCAACACAACGCCGCCGTAGCCGACCGCAACGGCCCGCTTCGCGGAAGCAAACGCCACGCTCAAGAGCGCCGCTCCGCCTGCTTGTTCTTGTTGCTTCCAACTAGCACCGCCGTCTGTCGTCAAAAGCAGAGTGCCGTATTCACCGACCGCCAGGCCGCGGCTCTCATCGGCAAACGAGATGGAGAAGAGATGAGCGCTCACGCCTGAAGACTGCGCCCGCCAGGTGCGGCCACCATCCGTCGTAGCAATAATGTGCCCATAGGTTCCGACGGCCCAGCCAAGCCGCGCCGTGTCTTTATGATCTTCAGCACTCTTCTGGTTTTGAATTTCCTTAACGAAAGCGACGCTGTAGAGATGATCTTTGACTCCGGTAGATTGCGGAGTCCATTCACGACCGCCGTTCTCTGTCGTCAGCACCACGCCGCGCGCGCCAACCGCAACGGCGCGTTCACGATCCTCAACGAAAATTCCGTAGAGAGTTGCAACCGCCGGTGATGTCTGCTGCTCCCAAGTGAAGCCGCCGTTATCAGTGCGTAAAATCACCCCGTCAGCGCCAACCACCCAGCCGCGCTTGCCGTCTGCGGCGAAGCGAATGGTGTGAAGCGCGTTACCCTGCGGCAGCGGATTCTGCCACAACCAACCACGCTTTTGCGCCGCCGCTGTCACCACACACGCGCCGAGGCTCACCAGCAGAAAGCACACGCTGGCGGCGAAAGGGCGTCGGAAGTTAGCAAAGAAAGGGAACACTTTATTAACAAACAATCAACGATGAGGTGATCAGGATATGTGGCACACGAGAAAATAAGTTACACAACAAACCGCTGGGGCGCAAAGAGATGAAACTAGAGTGGCTTAAGGATGTGTGGCCTGTTCTATTGAGGCAGCGCTTTCAGCAATAATCTGCTCAGCAATTTCACGCAGCATGTCTTCATCAACACGCCCAAGCGCGGCAATACGACGCGCGGCATCGTCGCAAGCTTCTTGAATAACCTGACCGGCGTGCCCCTTCGTCCATTCCCATTGAATCCGGTGCTTCGTGGCCGCTTGGTCCAGTCGCTTCCACCACTCGTGGTTGGCCTTGCGTCGAAAGCGTCCGCTCATGGTCTCGACCACATAGCGTGAATCAGTAAACAGATGCACACGACACGGCTCATGCAATGTTTCAAGGCCAAGCGTGGCAGCGGCGATTTCAGCTTGTTGATTTGTCGCTTCGCCGAGATAGAGGCCAACGGCGCGCCACTTGCCGCGATAGCCGAGCAGTGCCACGCCCGCGGCCCGCGCATCCTCGCCACCGTTACCGAGACTCGATCCGTCAGAGAAGATTGTGACCTCTTTGGAAGGATGAGGGATGAAGGATGAAGGATGAGGGTTTGAAGATTTATCTGCCTTGTCCATGTGTTGTTTTATCCTTCCGCGCTCATCATCTCGCCTTCATCCTTCTGCCCTTCTACGAAGATGACGTGATCAACGGTTTCCTCAAACGCATCGTCATGTGAGATGACAAAGAGCTGATCGAAATGGCGCACCTGACCGATCTGCTGCGCGAGGCGTTCGCGGCGTTCGGCGTCCATGTTCACCGTCGGCTCGTCGAAGAAAGCGACGCGAATATCTGAGAGTTGTTTGAGCAGCGCGAGGCGGATGCTCAATGCTGCCGTCATCTGCTCGCCGCCTGAAAGATTGATGAATGAACGTTCATAGCCGCCTTCTTCCAGCATGATTTCGTAATCGCGCGACCAGCGTAGCGCGCGTCCCGCTTCACCGGTGATTTCGCGAAAGAGTTGATTGGCTTCAATCGAGATGTTGTAAAGATAACTCTCAGTCACAAGTGGGCCGGCTTGCTTAAGTATGTCGCGCACAAAATCGGTTGCTTCGTGCAACGTCTCCAAACGTTCTTTCGCCCGAAACTCATCACGAAGCGACAAGCGTACTTCTTCAAGCCGCGCAAGGTCCGCCCTGAGCGCTTCGCTGCGTTCGCGCGCGTTGTCGAGTTGTGCACCCGCTGCTGCCGCGCGTTCGCGCACAAACGCAAGACCTCCGCGCTCAGTCGCATGTTGTTCAGAGTCGTAGCTGGCCGCGGCGCTCTCAAACGCGCGCCGTGCTTTTGCCGCTTCACGCGCCGTGCGTTCGGCTTCGTGCTCCGCTCTGGCAACCTCTGCTTGCCGCGTTGGTAGCGTCGCTGCAAGCGCGGCGGAAGTAAGATGCTCGCGATACGCACCGCTTGTTCGATCGCGAATCGCGGAAGCCTCCGCCCACCTTGTATCTAAGCCTGCGAATCGCTCCAACCCTTTTTCGAGCGCTTGGCTTTGATTCGAAAGAGTATTGAGCGCGTCACGCGCGGCTTGTGCTTCGACCTCTAAAAATGCTTCACGTTCCGCTTCGGCTCGTAGAGCGGCAGCCCGGCCGCGCGGATCGTTTAACTTGCGCAGTCGCCCTTCGACATCTGCGATTTCCTGCTCCAACGAAGCGATAACGTTCGCCGCGGCCGCCGTGTCGGCGTGCTCCTCCTTCTTGCGTTTACCTTCCGTCTCAATCTCTCTGAGACGCCTTTTGAGTGGCTCCAGCTCCGCATAGCGCAACACCGCTTCACGCGCCGTCTTCAGTTCTCCATCAGTGCCGAACAATTGCATTTTCAACGCTTGCAAACGTTTTGGGCTGACATCCGGCAGCGCCGCTATCTCTTGATCGAGACGTGCGAGAGCGGCTTCACGTTCCATCAGCAACTGATGTTCGTTTGCAAGTTGAGTTTGTGTGCTTTCGATCCGCGAAGAATGTTTCTCGGCTTCGCGTGCCGCGCGCGTTGCCACTCCGAGGTTCGTGTGTTGTTTCTCAAGATGGTTGAGCTGAGCGCTGTTGGTCGCCAGGTGATCCGCGAAGTAGCTTTCAAGCGTCTGGCCCTCACCGATGTTCAGACAGCGCTCTGACAGAATCGGGCAGAGTCCGCCTTTAACTTCGGCGCGCATTCTTTGATCGCGTGATATTTCAGCTCGCAGATGAGCAAGCTGCTCGGAGAGTTCACGTTCGCGCGTCTCTAATTGCGCCACCTCGGCAGCCTTCGCTGAAAATCCGGCAAGATCAGCAATCTCTTTTTCGAGCGTTGTGACGATGCGCCGCAAACGCTCGGCATCGCGCACAATCTCGCGACGTTGATTGAGCAGATGCTTGTGGCTTGTCGCTGCTTCGCTCGTGCGGCTGAGCGTCGTCTCAATATCAATGCGGTCGCTTTCCAACTGTTCTACACGTGTCTGCGCACCGCACGATGCTTCCGCGTGTTTGATGCGCTCACGAATCTCCTTGTGCTGCAGTCGCAAGTTTTCAAGCTCGGCATCAAACCGCACAAGGCGTTCGCGAGCCGCCAGAGAGCGTGCGCGTAGATCACGCAGACGCTCGCGCTCGCGCTCCAACTCCTCCTGTTCTCTGATCTCGTGTGCGAGTTCGAGAAGCGTGAGGCGCGCGCCCTCGGCGCGGCTGCGCGCTTCTTCAACCTGGCGCGCACGGCTCTCAGCCGCCATGACTTCTCTGGCGGTGCGCTCTGCTTCGGTGCGCAATTGATCGCGCTCGCTTCGCTCCGCCTCAAGCTCGCGTAGATGCTCAAGCGCCGTGGAGTGCGCTTGGTAATCCGCTTCCGTCGCGCGCTGCCGCGCAAGCGCTTGTTCGGCTCTCTCTCGCTCGTTGCGCAGTTCTGCCAGTCGTCGTTCGCTTCCGCTTTGTTCGATGGCAAGACGGCTGGCAAGCGCGCTCGTGTCGCGTACCAGTCGCTCCGCCTGGTCTAAAAGGCTGACAACTTCAGCGCGCTCGTCCGCTTCTCTGTGCAGCGCAGCAAGCGCTTGTTCTAGTTCCCCGGTTCGTTCCGAAGCAACCCGGTGTTCTTCGATTAGTTCGTCGTAGCGCGCAAGCTGGCCTTCAACGCTTGCGATGCGCTCGCGCACTTCGCCCGCGCGGTCGCGGATTAAGTTAATAGTATCGCGCAGACGTTCGGCGCTTTCGCGGTATTCTTCGACTTTGAGCAGACGGTCAAAAGCTGCTTTGCGCGGTCCTGGAGCAAGCAGAAACTCAGCGGTGAACGAACCTTGCGGAACGCCGATGGCGGAACGAAACAGAGCTTTTAGGTCGGTGCCGGGTTCGATCCCAAGGTGCTGATGAACAAACGCGGTGACATCCGTTTTGCCCTCCGCGAGGCGCAGGTTCAGAACGGGATCGTGGACGTAATAGCGCTGCCCTGTGTCGCGGTGAACGGTGTATTGCCGCTCATCTACGTCGCTCTCAAAAGTCACGCTGACCGAGCCACGCTTTGCGCCGCGTCGCAGGAAATCCTCTTTACGATAATCGAGCACATCGAAGAGCGCCCACGCGATGGCTTCAAGGATAGTGGTCTTGCCCGCGCCGTTGCGGCCCACAATCGCGGTCGTGCCGCGCTCGAAAGTGAACTCGGCGCGCTCGTAAGATTTGATGTCTTCTAATTCAACACGCGTGACATGCATGACAAATCTCAAAGTGACGAGTGATGAGTGAACAGTGACAAGACAGAAGCGATGTTAGATAAATGCTGGTGCTGAGACTTCGAGCGCTGTGGACTATGTTTATCTGTTGGGGGCAGCAGAGTCAGCTACCGGATCAGCTATAACAATCGAACTATTATCAACGTGCTCGATTCTTTTTTTTCATCACGCTCCTCTTAGCTTTATGTGCTGAGGCAGAGTCGGACTTTTGCTGCTGCACATAAATTGGTTCATCCCAAGCTTCATCAGTGTTGCTCTGATTAACCACGGGTTCATCAATACCATCATCAGAAAAGGGAGCAGCCTCCTCAGTATTGTTCGTGTCGGCGGCTGTGTTCTGCTTACTCATTTACTTTCAACACCGCGAGGAAAGCTTCCTGCGGAATCTCAACGCGACCGACTTTCTTCATGCGCTTTTTGCCTTCCTTCTGTTTCTCAAGCAACTTACGCTTGCGCGAGATGTCGCCGCCGTAGCACTTGGCAATCACGTTCTTGCCGAGCGGGCGAACCGATTCGCGGGCGATCACCTTGTTGCCGATGGCCGCTTGAATCGGCACCTCAAAGAGTTGACGCGGAATCAGTTCCTTCATCTTCTCGACCAGTGCCCGACCTTTCGTCTGTGCCGTCAGACGGTGAAGAATCAACGAGAGCGCGTCCACGGGTTCGTCTGCAACGAGGATGTCGAGTTTCACCAGGTCGCTTTCCCAGTGGCCCGCAAACTGGTAGTCGAGCGAAGCGTAGCCGCGCGAAACTGATTTGAGTCGATCATAGAAATCGAGCACGATCTCGTTCAAGGGCAGTTCGTAGGTGAGCATCACGCGGTTTGCGGCGATGTATTCGAACCCTTTCTGCACGCCGCGCTTCTCTTCCAGAAGCGGCAGGATGCCGCCGAGGTAAGCGTCGCCCGTGAGGATCGTCGCGCGAATGACAGGCTCCTCGATCTTTGTGATGCGGCCCGGATCAGGCATCTTCGAGGGTGAATCAACTTCTGCGATTGTGCCGTCCGTGGTCGTGACGCGGTAGCGCACGCCGGGAGCGGTTGTGATCAGTTCCAGATTGAACTCGCGCTCCAGGCGCTCCTGTACAATCTCCATGTGAAGCAGACCGAGAAAGCCGCAGCGGAAACCGAAGCCGAGGGCCGTCGATGATTCAGGCTCGTAGAAGAACGATGCGTCGTTCAAGCGCAGCTTGTCGAGCGCATCGCGCAACTCTTCATACTGATTAGACTCTATCGGGTAGAGTCCGGCGAAGACCATCGGCTTGATCTCCTGAAAGCCGGGGAAGGGTTCGGTCGTCGGCCGGGCTGCCTCGGTGACGGTATCGCCGATCTGCACGTCGGCGACCGTCTTGATTGACGCGGTAAGAAACCCCACTTCGCCCACGCCGAGGCGATCAATCGGCGTGGGACGCGGGCGATTGACACCCAGATTTTCCACCGTATACTCGCGCCCTGTGTTAAAGAAGCGAATCTTCATGCCCAGTTTGATGTAACCATCAATGACGCGAAATAACACCACGACGCCGCGGTAAGAGTCGTACCATGAATCAAAGATCAAGGCTTTGAGCGGCGCGCTCGAATCGCCTTTGGGCTGAGGGATGTCACGTACAATCGCTTCCAAAACTTCCGGGACGCCGAAGCCGGTCTTAGCGCTTACGAGTACAGCGTTGTGCGGATCAAGGCCGATCACCTGCTCAACCTGCTCAAGAACTTTGTCCGGCTCTGCGCCCGGCAGATCAATCTTGTTAATCACCGGAATGAGTTCAAGGCTGTTATCAATGGCAAGATAAGTGTTGGCGAGCGTCTGTGCTTCAACGCCCTGTGAAGCGTCAACGACCAAAAGCGCGCCTTCGCAGGCGGAGAGCGAACGCGAAACTTCGTAAGAAAAATCGACGTGGCCCGGCGTGTCGATCAAGTTGAGCACATAATCTTCGCCATCCTGTGCGCGGTAATCAAGGCGCACCGCATGCGACTTGATGGTGATGCCGCGTTCGCGCTCTAAATCCATGTTGTCGAGCACTTGGGCGGACATCTCGCGCTCGGTAAGCGCGCCGGTGAGTTCGAGCAGACGGTCAGCGAGCGTGGACTTGCCGTGGTCGATATGGGCGATGATCGAGAAATTTCGTATGCGTTCGGAATTCATTACCTAAGTCCAATGTCCAAAGTCTAAAGTCCAAAGCCTAAAGCCCAAGAACTTTAGACTTTGGACATTGGACTTCAGATTAATTTCTACCATAACAAAACGGGCGCGAAACCGCACGGGCGCCCGTGTTTAGCAGTACCTTTTGGAAGGCTTAATGTGTCAAGACTTTTGCGAAGCGCTTACGGTACACTCTTCTGTGTCGTATCGCGCGCGAGCAGCGCGGCTCCGACAGGAACAGCATCAGCACCGAGGGTCGCGGCGACGAGTTGCGTTGCCTCAAAGCAGGGTTGGAAGGAGCGACGCTTGGCTTCAATGGCGATTGGATTAAGGATGAGCTCGCCTGCCTCCATAACGCCGCCGCCGAAGACGATGCGTTCGATATTCAGCAGGTTGATTACAACGGCAACGGCTGTGCCGATGAACTTGCCCGTCCGCTCGATCATCATCAACGCGAAGTCGTCACCGGTTCTCGCTTCACGCGCGATGTCAGTCGCCGTAAAGTTTCTGTTCAACGCAAGACGGGAGAGCGATGAAGTGCTGTCACGGTTAAGCCGCTCGTGCGTGCGCCGGACGATGTTGGGAGCGGCGGCAACCGTTTCAAGGCAACCGCGATTGCCACACACGCACTCGTTGCCTTCGGGATCAATCGTGATGTGGCCGAACTCACCGGCAAACCCGGTTGCGCCGAGCCACAACTTGCCGTCGAGAATGAGCGCGCCGCCCACGCCTGAGCCGATGGTGACATAGAACATGTTACGACTGCCGCGCCCGGCGCCGACCATGTACTCGCCATAGGCGGCAGCATTAGCATCATTAACAAGCACTGCGGGGAGTTTGGTCGCACGCTGGAGTTCAGCACCCAAATCGCCGCGGAGCACTGCCGGCAAATCGGAAGCAATGACGATGCGGTTTGTTTGAGGATCAATGAGGCCGGGGATGCCGAGACCGATGCCGATCACAGGAGTTGCTCCAGCCGCATCGCGTAGCTCGGTGACGAGGCGCTCCACCTGAGGCGATACGCTTGCGTCGCTGTCGAGTGCAGCTTGTCGGCGTTCGAGCACGCTGCCATCACCCTTGACAAGCGCCGCGCGTAATATCGGGCTATAAACATCGACGCCAATAAAACTGCTTGTTGTTTGAGTCGGGTGAATCACTGGTTAATGTCTCCAGGTGAAGCGATTAGTGGTTATGCGAGAGGGACAAGAAGACCGCGAAAATGGTAGCAAGGGGTTGGAGAGACTGTCAAACAGAGCTTTCTCATGTAGAATGACGCGCCCACTTTACGCGCTCAACCCTCGGAGAACGCCTAAAGCAGGCAGGCAGGCACGCACGAGCGATACATCGTTTGCTATTTAAGGGTTTAACAGTAAGTCTCACCTCGATTGAGCATCGCTTGCTGCCCATCGAAATTATTTAACATGGACGAACGATTCTTCTATGAATTAGTAGAGCTGTACGGGCTTTATGCGGTTTTCTTCTTGGCGATGATCGAGGGGGACATTACGCTGCTGCTTGCAGGCGTCTTAGCCCATAGTCAGTTCTTCGGGGAGTATAGTTTTTTCAAGGTGCTCACCGCCGGTACGCTCGGCGGCGTGACGAGCGACGCCATCGCCTACGCATTGGGAAATTCGTTTAGAACGAGCGTCCGCGAGTACCGCTTCTACCGCGCCGCCCGCCCGCGCATCGAACGCTTAACGGAGAAGTTCGGCATCCTTTCCATCCTCCTCTCAAAGTACATATATGGACTTCGAACGGCTTCGTGTATTTTTTACGGCGTGGCAAAGATGCCTTATCAGCGCTTCATACCGCTGACGTTGGCGAGCTGTTTCCTGTGGGCCTTTATCTTGAGCGGCGCAGGCTACTTCTTCAGCGGTACAATCGAAACCTTAATCGGCGACTTCCATCAAATCGGTATATACCTGCTTGTCATCGTTGTCGTTGGCATTGTGGGCTTCTACCTGCTTGAACGTTTCTGGCTCGCTAAGAAGGTCGAAGAAGCTGATCCAGAGCGCGTCCATAAGCTTGAGCATGCCGCCCAAGAGAAGCTCCACGTGCTCAGCCACGAAATTCAGGAACACATACATCTACGGCGCTCGCCGAAGTCCCGTCGCAAAAGCGCGCCGAAGCAGAAGCGCTTAGTGAAGAACCGTGAAGCAAAAGCGACTATAAAGAAAGGATGAGGTGAAGGGCACAGAAGTCAGAAGACAGAATGCCAAGGCGAAAGACTTTATTCCGGTTCTGACTCCTGACTTCTGATTTCTGTTTCCTTATTGATTATGATCATCGAATCATCTGCTCCAACGCGCGTCGATCTCGCTGGAGGCACAATCGATATTTGGCCGCTCTACCTGTTCCATCCGGGGGCCGTGACCGTCAACTTCGCGATCTCGCTTTATGCGCGCTGCCGCATCGAAACGCGGACTGATGAGCGCATCATCCTTGAATCACGCGACCGCGGCGTGAAGGTTGAAACAAGCGTCGCTAATAGGGAGCAACTCGCGGACGATAGACAACTCGAACTCGTCTCCAAACTGGTTCACTTCTTCAAACCGCAGATTGGTTTTAATCTAACGACCGACTCTGAATCGCCGGCAGGCGCTGGCCTCGGCGGTTCTTCCGCGCTCGCCATCGCTTGCATCGGCGCGCTCAACCGCATGGTCGGCGAGCGCTACGAGCGGCGCAAGTTCATCATCATTGCCGCAAACATCGAGACCACTGTGATCCGCGTTCCGGCAGGCTTCCAAGATTACTACGGAGCTTTCTACGGCAGCGCCAACTGCATCCACTTTCGCCCGGACGGTATCGAGCGCGAAGCGCTGGACGTAAACGGGGGCGAACTAGAGCGGCGTATAACGATTTGCTACACGGGCGAACCGCGTCTGTCCGGCATCAACAACTGGGAGATGTTCAAGAGTCACATCGATGGCAACTCCACAATCATCAACCTCTTTGAAGACATCCGTGACAGCGCGCGAGATGTTCGTCAAGCGCTGGCGGCGGGCGATTGGCGGCAGGTGAGCGAGACGATGCGCGCTGCCTATCCGAAGCGCAAAGGCCTCGCGCCTAACATAACAACTCCGCGCATGGAGATGCTGGTTGAAAAAGCCCTAAGACACGGTGCCGAAGCGGCCAAGGTTTGCGGCGCAGGGGGCGGCGGCTGCATTGCCTTTCTGTGTGCCGAAGAGCGCAAGGAGGATGTCGAGCGAGCGCTTGCGGAGGAAGATGGAGTCAAAATTCTCAGGTGGAAATTCGCGAGCGAAGGCCTGACGGTGCGGGAATCCTGAAGCTGCAAACAAAGACGAGATCACTGCTGCGCGGTTCATCACCGAAGTCGCCATCTCTATTTGCCGTCTCCTGATTATAAGCTGCCCTAAAGCATGTTGAAGAAATTGCTCGGATACCTGTGGCGTATAACGCCTAGGAGAGTGCGTTACGGAGCCATATGGTCAATAACCGACCGCTTCACCGTAACCACCGGAGCCGCCGTGGTCGATGAGCACGGACGCGTGCTTTTACTGAAACACGTTTTTCGCGACGGCAGCGGATGGGGAATGCCGGGTGGTTTTATCGAGCGCGGTGAGCAACCCGAAGAAGCGCTGCGGCGCGAACTGCGCGAGGAGACGGGGTTGGAACTCGACAAGGTGGAAATTGTTTTGGCGCGCACGGTCCCCAGAGCCAAACAGATTGAGCTTATCTATCGCTGTCACGCTAAGGGGCGAGCGGTTGATGCGCGAAGCTATGAAGTTAATCGCGCAGGATGGTTTCGGCTTGACGCGCTGCCTCCAGATTTGACCAAGAGTCAACGCCGGCTCATCGAGCGTGCGCTTGAAAAGTAGCGCCATAAAGCAGATGCCGGATGCCGGATGTCAGAAGTCAGTTCTTTGCTGTTGCTGACATCCGGCATCTGACATCTAATATCTGGTTATGAGGAGACAGAAAAACGATGGTTCAACTAATTCCATCACCCGAAGATGTAATGCAGATTTTGCGACGCACCGGAGCTTTCCGCGAAGGCCACTTTGTTTATCCTTCGGGCAAACACACTCCGCACTATTTTCAGATGCCGCTTGCCTTTCGCTATTACGACACGGCGCGCGTGCTTGCGGTTGCGCTCAGCCGTAAATTTCGTCTTGATAAAGAAGTCGCAAGTGCACTTCCCAAAATCGCGATGATTTCGCCTGGACCCGGCGGCATCCCGGTCGCCTTCGGTGTGCGCGAAGCACTTAGCGCGGAACAGATTTACTGGGCTGAACGCGAAGATAACAAGCGCTGTTTTCGCCAGTACGTCAATCAAAGCGAAGTGCCTCCATGCGTCATCGTCGACGACATCGTTCGCACTGGTGAAGCGCTGCGCGAAACATTTGCACTGGTCAAGGAACTCGGCGCGACCGTGGTCGGGTGTGGCACAATCGTGCGCTTCACCGGTGCGCCCGACCGGATTGATGATGTGCGGATTAGATCGCTTGTGGAATTTGACGCCAACTGGTACGACAACGCCGAACAGTGCCGCGACTGCAGACGCAACGTACCCATCGAGCATGTCAGATTCTAAAGTAGTGACGAGTGACGAGTGACAAGATAAAGCATAGTTCTTTCTTGTCGCTCGTCACTATTTACTTGTCACCACTTTTCAGATTTCGTGCCGATTGGTGAGCGCTTTGTCCATCGTCACTTCATCAACATATTCGAGATCGCTGCCGACGGGCATGCCCATCGCTATGCGCGTGACGCGCAGGCCGAGCGGTTTGAGCAGGTGTTTGATGTAGTTGGCGGTCGCTTCGCCCTCGGTGTTTGGGTTGGTCGCCAGAATAACTTCGCGTACTTCAACCCCTTCGTTGTTCTCAGGCTTTAAGCGGGGTAGCAAATTAGCTAAGCGCAGGTCCTCAACGTTCATGCCGCGAATCGGTGAGATACTTCCGTGCAGCACATGATAGAGGCCTTTGTAAGAACGCGTCTTCTCAACCGCCACAAGATTGTAAGGTTCTTCAACAACGCAGATCACCGAGCGGTCGCGTCCCGGCGACGAGCAGAAACGACATGGATCAACATCCGTGAGATTATTGCAGATTGAGCAAGAGACGATCCGGCGTTTTACTTCCTGCAGCGCTGCAATGAAGCGTTCGACATCGGTCTCAGACATCCGCAGAACGTGAAAGGCGAGACGCTGCGCCGACTTATGTCCGATGCCGGGCAGCCGCTTGAACTCATCAATTAGCTTGATAACTGGTTCGGCGTATTCAAGCATAAAAAGAGGGTGACAAGTAAACAGTGACAAGTGACAAGTAAGAGCCATGCTTTATCTTGTTACTTGTCACTTCTTAAAGGAGTCCCCCGAGTCCGGGCGGAAGCATGCCGCCGAGTTTGCCCTTCATCGCTTCATCGACTTTGCGTCCCGCTTCATTAACAGCGGCCACGATCATGTCTTGGAGCATTTCGACATCGCCATCTTTGATCGCCTCCGGATCAATCTTCAGCGATTCAACCTCTTTGGTGCCGCGCATCAGAACGGTGACCACGCCGCCACCCGCCGAAGCATCAACGCGCATCGCGTCCATCTCAAGCTGCATCTTTTCCTGCATCTGCTGCGCCTGCTTCATCATCTTCTGCAGGTCCATCCCGCCAGGAAACTTCATCAAGGTAACTCCTCTTTGTTGGTTGCTAACATCTGTCGAAAACTACGTTTGTGCATCCTAACTTTCATCGATCATGAATGCAACCGCCCATAAAAAAGTGATGATTGATGAGTGATGAGTTAAAACATTGTTCCTGCTCATAACCCACCACTTATCACTTTTTTATGTTATAAGCGAGCATTAAGTTATGAAGCGTTATGTCATCAAGCGCCCTGATGGGGGCGGCCTGCCAGACAGGTTGGCGCGCTACCGCGAGGAGTTAAATGAAGAGCAGCTCGCGGTGGCAAGCGCACCGCCGGGTGCTGGGCTGGTGATTGCCGGGGCGGGTTCAGGAAAGACCCGCGCGATCACATACCGCGTCGCCTACCTGATCGAGCAAGGTGTCGCGCCGGCGCGAATTATGCTGGCAACGTTCACTAATCGTGCGGCGCGAGAAATGCTCCGCCGCGTCGAACATTTAACGGGCGGCGAAATGCGCCGCGTCTGGGGCGGAACATTTCATCGCATCGGCAACCTCGTGCTGCGCCGTCATGCGACTGGGCTGGGCTACCAATCGAACTACACGATTCTAGATTCAGAAGATGCGCGCGACCTCTTGGCCGTATGCGTGGGTGAAACAGGCATCGACTCACGCGCGCGCCGCTTCCCAAAGCCTGAAGTGCTGCAAGACATCATCAGCTTCGCGACCAACACGGATCAACCGGTTGCCGAAATAATTGCCCGCCGCTATCCGCACTTTGAACCGCTCACCGAGCAGATCATGCGCGTCGATACGATTTACCTGGAGCGTAAACGCGTTCGCAACGTGATGGATTACGATGATCTACTTCTCAACTGGAAGCGGCTGCTGGTAGAGCGCGAGGAGATCGCGAAGATTTATGCGGAGCAGTTCGAGCACATCCTGGTTGATGAGTTTCAAGACACCAATAAGCTGCAATCTGAGATCGTCGATCTGCTGGCGATGAAAAACCGTAACGTGATGGTTGTTGGCGACGACGCGCAATCCATCTTCGCGTGGCGCGGCGCTGAGTGGACGAACATCTATGAGTTTCCCAAGCGCTACCCGGAAGCGCGCATCTACCGTTTAGAAACGAACTATCGCTCAACGCCTGAAATCTTAGCGCTTGCCAACCAGTCAATCCAAAGAAACCGTCAACAGTTTCCGAAAGCGCTTCGCGCCGCACGGCCTTCGCTTGGAATTGGTCCCGCGTTGGTGCCCTGCCGCGATGCCGATCAGCAAGCTGCGTTTGTTGCTGCGCGTGTTCTGGAGCTGCGCGACGAGGGCACTCCGCTCGAAGATATCGCCGTGCTCTATCGTTCACATTACCATTCGCTTGAGGTGCAACTGGAACTCACACGCCGCGCCGTTCCGTACCGCATCAGAAGCGGCGTGCGCTTCTTCGAGCAGGCGCACATCAAAGATGTCATTTCTTACCTGCGACTCGTTGCTAATCCGCGCGATGAACTGGCGTGGAAGCGCGTTCTACGTCTTATCCCGCAGGTTGGCACGGCGACCGCAAACAGAATCTGGGAGCAGCTTGCCGATGCTCCTGATCCGCTTGCGCTCGTGCGCCGGGGCGACGTTGATAAAGCCGCGCTTCGCCGCGGAAGCGGTTGGGGTGAGTTCCGTGTGCTGCTTGATGCGCTGGTTCAGGATGAAGCGAGAAACAATCCGGCGAAGCAGATTGAAATTGTCCTCGCGAGCGGGTACGAAGCGCATCTCGCCAACACTTATGAAAACGCCGAAGCGCGGCTTGAGGATTTACGCCAGCTCGCTCGCTACAGCGCGCGCTACAACTCCACGGAAGATTTTCTCGCGGAACTCGCGCTTCTCTCCACCGAACGCTATGGTGCGCCGCAAGCGGTGGCGGGCGAAGACGTTGTGATGAGCGGAGACGAAGATGAATTTCTAACCCTTACCTCTGTGCATCAAGCGAAAGGTTTGGAGTGGCGTGCGGTGTTTATCATCTGGGCGGCGGACGGCAAATTTCCGAGCCCACGTGCGCTGCGTGATACGGAAGGCGAAGAAGAAGAGCGCAGACTTTGGTATGTAGCGCTGACACGCGCGCGCGATGGGCTTTACATCACCTACCCGCTGATGAGCACCGATTACAATCGGCAGACGGTTGTGCAACGTCCTTCGCGCTTTGTCACCGAGGTCTCCCCTGATCTCTACGAGATTTGGGAGCTGGAAGAAGACCGCACACCGCTTCTCGTTGCCGGAGAAGCAGATGAAGTGATGGATGAACCGGACGGTTACGTTCACTGAGTAAATCTTTGTTATGCAACCCGACGATACAAATTCTCTGCACACTGATTGTACGCTCGCGGCGCGGATCAAGTTATATTACGACCTTGACGTTCCCGTGAGGCTGCCGTGTCCGTTGCTCATCGCGCTCCACGGTTACAGCGGCAACAAGCGGCAGATGATACGCGAAGCTAAACAGCTTGCGCCTGATGGTTTTGCCGTCGCTTCGCTGCAAGGTTTTTATCAGCACTTGCGCGAGCCGAAGCGTGCGGGTGAGCCGCTGCGTTACGGCTTCGGCTGGCTGACAAACTTTCACCCTGAAGAATCCATCGCGCTGCATCATCAAACACTACTCGACCACACAGACTTGCTCATTGCGGAAGGCGTCACCCTCAAAGGGCAAATCTTTCTTCTCGGCTTCTCGCAATCAGTGGCACTCAACTACCGCTTTGTTTTCACCAATCCGCAAACAGTGCACGGCGTGGTTGCCATCTGCGGCGGCGGCTTGCCCGGCGACTGGGATACGAATGAACTCTACAGTGACACCGAAACGGCGGTGCTTCATCTATGCGGCTCGCGGGATGAGTTCTACCCGCCCGCGCGCACAAGCGACTACGCGGCGCGGCTTCGCACACGAACGCAGGATGTCCAAGTGCGAAGCTACGACGTGGGTCACGAGATCACGCCTGCGATGCGCGAATATGCACGCGCATGGTTGCAACCGCGCGCTGTAGCCC
>JACCTF010000920.1 GCA_013812565.1 Pyrinomonadaceae bacterium
CATACGTACCATTCACATGAAGAAGTGGTGGAATCGACGTGTGACGATATCGGGAGACTGGTTGCCCAGCCGAAGCCGCCCGGCACGGTGATGCAGTTTCACTATGCGGTGCAACCGGATCCTGGCATTGCCATTGCCAAGCACCTCAAGACGAGGAGCTATGAGCGCGTGTATGGCCCGGCTTGCAGGCTTCACGACTCGAATGTCGACTTCTATACGGATCTCGCCAACGGCCGCGTGTTCCGCACCGAGAACGCCTCGCTGAATGTCACTGTCCCGGTAACAATGACCGGCGACCAGACCAACAAGGGGGTCGGCGCTTTCATCCCGGCGCTCGCCCAAGAACTTAGGAAGTATGGGCCTAGAGAATCATTCCGCGCGCTCGCCCAAGCCAGCGCCCGGACTAAGGATGACGGCGTGGTCAGACGATTGTTGAACGCCGAGCAGAAGGCGTATGCCAAGGCGGTGAAGATTTTCCGACAAGTCCAGGCAAACTCGCCGGTCACACTGACCCGTCTGAACCGGCCGCAGTTGTGGGGCGCCGTGTACCGAAGCCACTGCATTAACTCTCGAAATACGCCGAAGCTGAGCCCGCAGATGGGTCTCGATGTGCGCGATTTGTTGTGTGCGCAGAGCATCGAGCCTGGCGGTTGGTACATGCTGCACGGCGACACGCCCGTGACCGTCGTGTCGATGATGCGGCCGGGCGACGCGATGTTCGCCGACTCGATGCGCGTCCTAACCGCGCACCCCGAGCTTACCTTTAAGCACACGCTCGTCGCCGAATTCGTTTACCTCGACCAGCGCCGGGCGATCCGGCGGCTCGATAAGCGCATCCGGCAGGTAAAGCGGACAAACAACCGGGCGGACGGCCGGAAGAACATGACGCCGGAGGCGGAGGCGTCACTGAATGACGTTCTGGCGGTGCGCAGGCATGTGGCCGGGACGCCGGAGGCACTGGTTGAGATGCGGTTCTATGTCGTCCTCTATGGCGACGCGGCACGTACCGTATCCGAACTTAAAGCATCGCTTGCTGCGCTGGAAGAGAATTGCGAGAAAGTGATGGCGGCCATGCAATCCATCGACGGTGTGGAAGCGGCAATCGAGGAGCCCGCCGCACTCAGGTATCTTTACCCGCAGACGATGCTCGGCGAGGTGAGAGCAAAGCCAAACGGGCGCGAATTCATGGAAGTCGCCAACTCCTTGGTAGGCGCTATACCGGTCGAGTCCTCGTATCCCGGCTCCGAGCGACCCCATAGCATCTATTCGACGAAGTACGGAAGACTGGTCGGGGTAGATCTGTTCGACGGTTCCATAATCAACAACCCGCTCATCCTCGTCTTAGGGCAGCCCAAGGCCGGTAAGAGCACGATGCTGGCCCGGATCATCAACGACGTGCTCGCTTCGAAGCCTGACGCGGTGGTCAAGGCCGTGGACATCGGCGGCTCGCTCGCTCCGCACGCCCGGTCGGTCGGTGCCCGCTACTTCCGCTTCGACATCAACGACCCGAAGGGCTTCAACATCTTCTACTACCCGGAACTCAAAGACGGCGGGATGGCGACTGATGAGGATCTTAACCTCATGGTCCTCGACGCCTTGCTCTTAGCGTCTGTTAAAGAAGGGGATGACTCTGCGCCGGACATCCTTCTGAAGGCTATCCGCGAGGTGATAACGAATTATGCAAAACGTAACGGACCCGGTAAACCGCTGCGCGAGCCGACGCTGTTTCACTTGCGACACATGCTGAGCAACTACGACTACGGCTCGCCGCAGCTCAGGGAGCGCGCGGCATCGTTAGGACTTGCGCTCGAAAAGTATATGAAGAATCCCTGGCTTGATGCTCCGATGCATGAAGACTTCCTCCAGGTCTCTCCGTACGAGGTATACGAGCTGGATTCACTTGATGTGTTCCAACCGGATGTGCGCATGGCGCTCGCCCAACGTGTGGCGAGCCGGGTCATCCGCACTATCGGCAAACTCAGATTGGACGGCACCCGCACGCCGACAGTGCTCGTCTTCGATGAGGTGTGGAAGCTAAGAGACAACTATCCGGTCATCATGAAGGTGATCCAGAAAGGCGCTCGAACCGGGCGCAAAGCTAATGTTGTGACGATGCTTGCCACGCATTCCTACAATGACTTTGAGGGTATCCACGATATCACTAAAACGGCCGGCGCGAAGTTGATCGGTAAGCAGACCGGCGACTATTCGCAACTCGTCAAAGATAGCAATCTGTCTCCATCCGCGGTCGCGGCCATTAACAACATCAGGAACGTGGACGGCGAATTCACGCAGTGGCTGTTGGTCGCGGGTTCAGGGGCTGACATGGTAGTGGAAACTCTTCAGTGTGATCTCTCTCCCGGAGAATTGTGGACGTTTACGACTAACCCCAGCGAGCGAGACGCGCGGGCGCGCGTCTCTTACCTCAAGCCTGAATGGGACGGGTCACAGGTGGTCACGTGGCTCGCCGCCGAGTACCCGCGAGGGCTTGTGTCATGCGGATTGATTGAAATCGAGGAGTCCAAGTTACTCGCCGTGGCTAATTGAAGAAAGGAGAACAATGTTGACCAGCAAATTCAACAAGTTAAGTTACTCGAAATTCCAGTGTGTGGCGTGGGCATGCTTGGTGGTTGCGGCCATGTCCGCAAGCGCTGCCGGTCAGGGTGACCCGCTTAAGAAGCAGGCTCGTGACAACACGCAGGTGAAATACGATCCGTTCTCAGGCGAGACCACGATAACTATGCCGCCGCAGATCATCCTCAGCGACGACTCAAACCGCCTGAGCATGACAGCCGAAGCCAAGATTCCTAAAGACCTCAGTGAGAGGACACTACGTGAGCAGGACATTAAAGCCACGCTCACATTCGTCACGTGGACTCCGAAGGGGTTTGACTTAGGCGACGACCAGTTACATTTCCTGGCTGATGGTGAGCAGATACCTGTCGGCTATGCGGGTGGGGGTGCGCGCCTCCCGTTCAGCACAGGGGATAAACAGTTAAGGGTGGGTGAGAACATCATTACGATCGCCTCTCTCACTACGTTGCAGCGCGTCGCGAGTGGCAGTGACGTGCAGATGCGTCTTGGGCAGTTGAAGGTCTCCATAGACTCGAAGGTGTTAAGCGCCCTCCGGAGATTCCTCGATGCCTGTCGCCACCAACAAACAAAAAGGAATCAGATACGATGACCCACAACAATTCTATCTGCAACGACGAAACACTTCGCCATTCACGGATGGCACGTATGGGACAAAAAGCGGTCAATCTGGCTATCACACTTCGGATGGCCCGGTCGCTCACCTTGCTCGTCATCACATGCCTGATGATGGTTATCGCCTTGGTCGATCCGGCCTTCGCCCAGAATCAGGGCGCGACGCTGGCCGGAAACTCTTCAAACCCGATCAACGCCTTCAGGACGGCACTCGACATCGGCGTGTGGGTGCTCTTGGGCCTCGGCATCGGCGGCATCGGGTGGGGTATCTACAACGTGATGGCTGACCGCGCCTGGGGCCGTCAGATCGTTGGTGGCGCGTGCGCC
>JACCTF010000212.1 GCA_013812565.1 Pyrinomonadaceae bacterium
CTCTGGGACTGCCGGTCTGTACGTCGCGTCCTTTGACGGTAATGCTATGCAGTGGGTCCTGCGGCTCTATGGCCGATCCCAGTTCGATCTTCAAACGTTCTGCTGTCGGTGGGCCGATGATCAACCCGCGGAAACGACGCAACCGGGCCATGATCGCCGCATCGATGTCGGAACTCCCGATCCTTTCAGCATGCGCGTGAACAATCGCGCCACGGGCGACCACCGCAATGTTTGTGGTGCCCCCGCCAATGTCCGCCACGGCCGAGGCGTGTTTGTCCTCTGTGCTGACCCCGGCGCCAATCGCCGCCCCAAGCCCCCCTTCAACCATGTACACGCGGCCGATGTGCGCGTTCTCCGCCGCGGTGAGAAGCGCGCGTTGCTCAACCTGCGTGACGCCAGAAAGCACGCTCATCACAGCGCGGCGGCTGAAATGCGAGAAGCCGCTGCGCGCCATACGCACAAAGTGGTCAAGCATCTTCTGCGTTCTCTCAAAGTCGGCCACGACTCCATCTATCAACGGGGCAATCACTGCAACGTCACGCGCTTCGCGGCCTTGCATCTGTTGAGCTTCACGCCCTATCGCCACCACCTCGCCGGTGATTTTATTGATGGCAACCACCGATGGTTCATCAACAATGATACCGCGTCCGCGCACGGCAATGATTGTGCTGGCGGATCCCATGTCGATCGACATGGAATCGGAAACAAGATTGCGCAGCGCGTTGAAGCGCATGAAGGAGCGGGTTTTTTGCATGAACGAGTATGATGACATATCGATGTTTGGGGGTTAGCGGACGGTGGTTGCCGAGATAATTTTGCCTTCTTCAATTACTTGTATTGCTGTTTCGCTTTTTGCAGGACCACATGACCTTCGTGTTTTGCTCCCGGGTGATTTAAACGTGCCAAAATCTCCTTCTTCACGTATTGGTCAAACAGCCACGGCGTAATGATGCAAATACCCGGTCTTTTAGCACCGCCCTGATTGTTGCTGCAAATCGCTGTTCCGTTGATACGGACGAAACCTTCACTGTGCTTTCTATATGCCTGGATGTAGGATGCCCGCCATTCGTTTGAACTTAAATGGCCTCCTGGCACGCGGATAAAAGTGTCCGGAAGTTGTGGAGGGAAAGGACATTGCTGTCGAAGAACAGCCGGATCTGTGCCTGTGCGGAGAAGGGCCATTGAAAGTTCCTCGGAACAACGTAAGCGCTCTAGACTGCTGTTCCTCATACGGAAAAAGCTCGTAAGTGCGAGCCAGGATTCCAATTCTACAACCAAAGCCCGCTTGATGCTAGAGGCTTGAACAATCGGTGGTAAACCAACTTTGTTACTTATGGGCGCTTTGGCAAATCCCGACATTTTTGCGGTGTGTGAACGTTAGGCGACATCCTGCTTCAGCGTCTTGTAACATTTCGTTAACCTCCTTTATCTACAATGTCAGCCGTCTAGTAGACCCAGTTCTTAGCATCTCTTGGTCGAAGGAGCGCTCTGAATCTTATGTCCATAGCCCATGAGTTGAGTAGCGATGTTGCCGCTGCAGTCTTTGTGCGCAAAGAAGGCGAAGCTAAAGCAGACACCAAAGTCCTAACAGAGATCGTGCTTCAGTTCCATTCCACGGTGCGCGGTTTAACAATCAAGGCCCGCGAGCGCCGACGCGCTCAACTTATTGCTCCGCCACTATCCACCCCCTCATCTTCTAGCAACAATAAGACTGCTTCCAGCAGTCGTTGATTCACCTAACACTCGAGTCGCCGCACCCCTACCTTCGCATAGTTCGCACCGAAACGGCTGCAATGCGCCTGCCTATCAAAATACCGATCATCAACACATCGATAAACAGCCGCCCCAAAATCTAACAATCAGCCAGCACCTGCACCGCACGTTGTTCAGCGGTATGCATCTGGATTCCAAAGCTCGCGTTCACCGCGCTATCAACTCTGTAGGCATCAGTCCCTAGCAAAATGTCTGCTGCAACTTGTGCTTCGCCGCAGAGTTACGCTACGAGGCGCCCACAAGTTTCAGCCGCTTTGCAGAGGGACTGCGCGGGTTCCAAGCAGTCACTAAGAGCTTCGATCTTGTAACAATCATTTAAGGTAGCATTCACGCCGCCTTAACTTCCCTACGCTAACTTCTCTTCTTAACGAACACTAATTCATTACGCACTTCTAGCTGAATCAGAGTTCTACAAGTTCACGGTTCAGCAATCTATGTTTGGACAGACAAGTCGTTAGTTATCAACAACACGTCTCACTAACTAGGGAAGTTCACAATGCTTTCTAAAAGACTTAAACCGGCGGTTATATCTTCACAGCCACACCGCCGCACACAACTTTGTTCAGATTTGTGTTACCGCACACCCTATTAACCAGGTCAGTCGGGTTTTGTCGTGTGCAACACTACTTGGCGATTTCTCCCAATGAGAAATGTGCTGGCGTCAATTCTACTCACTGGCGTCAATTCTACTCATAAGCTTTTTTCTAAGCACATAGGAGATACAAATGAAATCCACCAAACAGCAGAAAGCAAAGATGATCTCCGGGAGAGCGGTAAACGCTTTGTTGCTGTTGCTGTTGCTCGGAGCGAGTTTAGCTTTTCCCACCGACACTTGGGCGCAAGTTCAAGCTACCGGCAGCATCAGCGGCACCGTGCTAGACCCGAACAGCGCGGCCCTGTCTGGCGTGCAGATCACCGTCACTAACCCGGCGACGGGCCTCACGCGCGAAGCCACGACCGACGACGAGGGGCGCTATCGCATCCCCGTGCTGCCGACCGGCACTTACCAAGTTAAGTTCACGCAAACCGGCTTCTCCACCGCTCAAGTTGACAATGTGATTGTGGAAGCCGCCGTGCCGCGCACGGTTGATCAAGCCTTGCAAGTCGGCACTGTCGGCGAAACCGTCAACATCCTTGAAAGTGGAGCGCTGATTACGCCGGAGACGGCGACCACCGCTCGCTCGATCAATGCCGAGGAGATCGTGCAGGTGCCGACTTCGACGAGTCTCTTCTTCAACGGCATCGACGCGACCAACATCACGTCGAACGAAGGCTCGTTGAACGACAACATCGCGCCCGCGCCGGAGACGTTAGAAGAGGTGAAACTGCAAACAAGCCTCTATGACGCTTCGACGGGGCGTTCGGGCGGCGGCAACTTCCAACTCATCAGCAGGTCAGGCACGAACAGTTTCCACGGCTCGGCCTACTACTTCTTGCAGAACGAGAAACTGAACGCCAACGACTTCTTCTTCAACCGGGACGGCATCGAGCGTCCGCGTGCTCGCCGCAATGAAGGCGGCTTCACCGTCGGGGGTCCTATCATCCCGGATCGGTTCTTCTTCTTCGGCGGCTACCAGCGCACGCAAGCCTCGACCGGCCTTGTCCCGACCGCTTCGAGTCAAACAACGCTGCCGCGTGCGCTTGGACGTATTAACGGCGCACGCACGGCGGAAAACATCGTCGCCGCGTTTCGCGCCGACAATCCGGCGTTTCCTCTCACGCCAGCGCAAGTCTCGCCGCTCGCCCTGCAACTTCTCAACACGATCAACCCCGTAACCGGAGACTTTATCGTTCCTAGCCCGCGCTCCAATGCGCGTTCCGTCGGAGTTGATCAAAGCGTCGCGCTCACTCTTCCCGGACTTACGGGCAACATCGGTGGCGGCAATCCGCTCGTCCGCCAACGTAACGTCTTCCCGGCGGAGTTCGAGCAGGATCAATTCACCATCAAGCTCGACGGGCAGCTTACGACCAACAATCGTTTGAGCGGCACGTTCTTCTTCGCCAACTTCCCCGGCTTCGATCCGTTTACTGAACCTAACGCGCAAGCATCACCATTCCAGCTCCGGCGCGATGACAGCAATCGCACGCTGGCGATCTCCGACACACATATCTTCGGTGCGAGCCTGATCAACGAAGCGCGCTTCGGCTACTTCTCCTTAAACAACACGCGCCGCCTCGATGACCCATTTCTCACGCCGGAACTTACCGGCGAAGCGTTCGGCATCGTCAACCCGGCGCTGCGCTTCGACGACAGCCCCGGCACGCGCCGCTTAGGTCACTTCGTCGGCAGAAACAACATCTCCGGCTTTGCTTTTGGCGGTCCAAATGATTCGTTCAACCAACGCGATCAGAAAACATTCAGCTTCTCCGATAACGTGACCTTTACCACCGGCGCACATACCTTCCGTTTCGGCGGCGAGTACAAGCGGCAAGCCTACGACACCAACCTGCCAGAAGAACAGGCGACCGAGTTCGAAAAATTCGATAACTTTACGCAGTTCCTGCTTGGTCGGGCGACCGAAGCCGACACGCAGTTCGGCACCACGCAGAAGGAGTTCCGCTTCAGCGACGCAAGCGGCTATATCGCCGACGATTTCAAAGTCACCCCTAGCTTGACCTTAAACTTAGGACTACGCTACGAGTTCTACGGACTTCCGACCGAGCGGAACGGTCGCATCGGCAACTTCGATCCGAGCCTTATCACGAGCACGGAGAATCCGCTTGCCGGATTCATCATTCCCTCGAACGTGCAATCGACCGGTTTCAAAGCTGTTGATGATGCGATTGCCGCGACGACCAAAGTTAACAACAAGCACACCTTGAATGGTCAGGACACGAACAACTTCGCGCCGCGCTTCGGCTTTGCCTACAGCCCCGGGCGCTTCAACAACAAGGTCGTGCTGCGCGGCGGCTACGGCATCTTTTATGATCGCCCGTCGACGGCATTCATCAACACGATCTTCAGCAACTACCCGTTCCTGCGCGAAATCGAAGTCACGGCGGGCGCGCCGAACATCCCGATCCAGAGCGCGTTCTCGACGCAAGTGCCGCTGACGGATCTCGGACTAAATAACTTTCTGCCCGCGCGCATCGTGTACGAAGGAGCCGGAACATTCAGAATTCGCGACAACACCGGCGTGCGTGTGACACCTGTGATCGGCTCTAACGGGCAGAACACGCTCAACCCGACGGATCTGGCGACAGGACAGCCGATCCTCGGCAACATCGCTGAAACCTTCGAGTTCCGCGCCATCGACCGCGACCTGCGAACGCCTTATATCCAGCAGTACAACCTCGGCGTGCAGTACGAGTTCGCACGCGACACACTCATTGAAGTGCGTTACGTTGGCACGAAGGGCACGAAACTGTTGCAAGCCGTCGCCCTCAATCAGGGCTATGACTTCAACGATCCCAACACGCCGGATTACGTTTATGGGCGCTTCACTCAAGCCTATGAGACGGCTTATAACGGCGCGCGGACGAGACTCGCGGCTGGACAACTCACACAGGCGCAGTTCAACACCGCTTTCCCGAACGGCGCATTGCGTCCGGGCGCGACAGCGCGCGAGCGTGGCACCGGCGTCGCTTTCGGCTTCAACAACGTGCTGACCGGTAACACGCGCGACCTCAACTTAACGACCAACTCGACGGTCAACGCAGCGGGAGTCATCAGCGGCGGCACGATCCTCGGCTTCGAGGCGCGCACACCGATCCTCGGCTTCAACGTCCCCGAAGCGTTGTTCTTGCGCTCGGACGGCACGTCGAACTACAACGCGCTGCAAATCAACTTTGCTCGTCGCTTGTCGCGCGGGCTTCAGTTCAACACTTCTTACACCTTCTCGAAGTCCATCGACACCAGTTCTGTTGACCCCGGCTCGACCGCCGGCGGCGGTCGTCCCGACGTGCCGAACGCCGGGTTCATCGTGCAGGGCAATTCCTACGATCCGGGTAACAACCGCGCGCTTTCGGACTTCGACCGGACGCACCGCGTCAGCGCGAGCTTCGTCTACAACATTCCGACCTTCGGCAACACGTCGCGCTTGTTGAGCGGCTTCCAGCTCGCCGGCTTTGTGCAAGCGCAGTCGGGCACGCCGTTCACGATCTTCTCGCCGGAACCGGAAGCAGGCAACGTCGCGGCGCTCGCGACGCTTCGTAACGGTGCAGGCGGAATCTTCCGCCTCGGCTTCGGACGCCCGAACTTGGTTGGCACGTTGGAAGAATTACGTCAGGGTGGCAACGGCGTTGACGAAGCGTACTTTAACAGCAGCGTGCTCGCTTCACCGCTCGGCGGCTTCGGCACCCTCGGCAGAAACGTGCTGCGTGGGCCGACGCAGAAACGCTTCGATCTGAGTCTTTCTAAGACTACGCGCATCACCGAAGGCACGAGCTTCGAGATTCGCGCCGATGCCTTCAACATCTTCAACAATGTCAACTTCGCCAATCCGAGCGGTGACATCTCGGACAGCACAGACTTTGGTTTCACTACCAACACCATCGGCGGTCCCCGCGTCGTGCAGTTTGGCGCCAAATTCAGGTTTTAGTCCGCAAGGTCGGGACGCTACCGAGAGAAGTTTTCACTTCCACTCGGTAGCATCCCGCAGGCAACTCCGCTTGTAAAGCAAGTGGAGCTTCAGGCCATTTTCACGACCGCTTCAACGCAGAGAAGACAGATGCCCGCAGAACTGACACCGATTGCCCGATTGACGCACCGCGCGCGAAACGTCGTCGGGGACGTTTATGATGACGGGTATTTGCGTGTCGAACACGATAACTACTATGTCGCCTGCGGCGGAAGCACGCTGCAACTTCCGCGCAAGGAGTTTCTGATTGTCTCCAGACTCGCGCGCAACCCTGAACGCATCGTCGCTTCGGATGAGATTTGGCGACATGCCTGGGGGGGACGTGCGGCGTTCAATGCCGAGAGTTTGCATGTGCACATCTATCGTCTGCGCCGTAAGCTCGCGCCGCATGGTCTCCAAATCCAGACAATGGTCAACGTCGGTTATAGACTTCTGCTTGCTGCGCCTCGTTAAGCGGAAGATGAAAGAGTCCGAATATGTTCAAAACTTTAGATTTGGTTCAGGTATATGTAATATGCTCAATCCAAGTTTTTGATTTTCAACCCTTAGGACTTACGCAGTTGAAGGAGACCCCTGATACAAACAAAGGACTTATCGAAATCACGACTTCCCGTAAGTTGTTGATTCTACGTCCAACTGCGTAACTCCTAACCCTTATGAAATGTCAATTTGTAGCGATGATCTTTTCGAAAAAGGTAAAACATGCGGCGCTCGCCGGAGTGCTTCTCTGGGCGGCGTTCGCTTCTGGTTGTAGCGGCGAATCAGGCAGCAGTGGTTCAGGCCTCGGTGGGGGAAGCCGTAGCGCCGTGCGTTTGCAGGGCGGCGGCGCAAGTTTTCCATACCCGCTCTATCAAAAGTGGCTAAGCGAGTACAGTAAGCTCAATCCGCAATCACGTATTGATTATCAATCGGTCGGCTCAGGCGCGGGTATTAAGCAGTTGCAAGACGGTACGTTTGACTTCGGCGGCACCGATGCTCCGATGTCCGACGAGGATTTGCAAAAGGCTCGCGGCGAGATTCTACATATCCCGACGGCGCTCGGCGCTGTGGTTGTCACTTACAATTTACCGGGTCTGACCGAGCCGCTGCGTTTTTCGCCGGACGTGCTCGCCGACATCTTCCTCGGCAAAATCAGTCGATGGGATGATCCACGGATCAAAGCCGACAATCAGAACGCTCAACTTCCCGCTGCTCCCATCACAGTAGCCCACCGCTCGGACAGTAGCGGCACCTCGGCAGTCTTCACTGAATATCTATCTAAGGTAAGCCCGGAATGGAAAGAGCGAGTCGGAGCAGGCACCGCCCCGAGCTGGCCTGTTGGACTTGGGGGCAAGGGCAACGAAGGTGTCACGGGGCAGATTAAGCAAACGCCAAACACCATCGGCTATGTCGAACTCATCTATGCCAAGCAGAACAAACTGCCAATCGGGTTGATTAAAAATCGCGCCGGGAGTTTCGTTGAACCGACGCTTGAAACGGTCACGGCGGCCGCATCTGAGACCGTTTCAACCGCGCCCGAAGATCTACGCGTTTCGATCACCGATGCTGTGGGAGCAAACGCTTACCCAATTTCCAGCTACACGTACATGATCGCTTACCGAGATCAAAAGGATGCCGCGAAAGGCAAAGTGCTTGTTGATTTTCTATGGTGGGGGCTGCATGACGGTGCGAAATTTGCGCGTGATCTACAATACGCGCCGCTTCCTGCTGAAACCGTTCAGCGCGCCGAAGCGAAAATCAACTCAATAACATCGGGCGGCAAACCACTTCGCGAGCAAGGATGAAGACTAAAAACAGAAGTCAGGAGACAAAAGAGGAGTCAGAGTAAGGCAGGTTGACGCCTCCTATTGTGACTCTTGACCTCTGTCTCACTTTTCCCCTTATGGTTGATTCACAGGCAAACATTCCCTCCCCGGCTTCCGCTTACGGCGCGGCCGCGCGGGCGTGGAACTGGCGACGTGCGCTATCGCCGACGGGCGACCGCGGCGATGCGGTGTTTCGCGCGTTGCTGCTGATGAGCGCGTTGCTGTTGGTGCTGATCGTTGTGGCAATGATCGTGGCGATGTGGCGCAACTCGCTGGCATCAATTAACGAATTCGGTTTTGGTTTTTTGACGAGCCTTACGTGGAATCCTGTGCGCAATCAATTCGGCGCGCTTCCATTTATCTACGGCACGATTATCTCCTCGTTGATTGCGCTTCTGATCAGCGTCCCATTGTCTCTGGGGATCGCCGTCTTTCTTGTGGAACAAGCGCCGCGCCGTGCGGCTCGTCCGATCACATTTCTCGTTGAACTGCTGGCCGCAATCCCTTCGGTTGTTTATGGCTTGTGGGGCATCTTTGTGCTGGCACCCGCCTTACGCGAATACGTTTTCCCATCGCTTGCTCGCACGTTCGGGTGGCTGCCGCTCTTTCAAGGCACAATGACCGGCCTCGGTATGCTCACGGCCGGCATCATTCTCGCCATCATGATTACGCCGATTATCTCCGCTGTAGTCCGTGATGTGCTCGCGGCAGTTCCTATGTCGCAGCGCGAGGCAGCTCTTGCCTTGGGTGCGACCAAGTGGGAAACAACGCGCGTCGTGCTTGCTAACGGTGCGCCCGGTATCGCCGGTGCGATCATCCTCGGACTGGGTCGCGCGATTGGTGAGACGATGGCCGTCACAATGTTGATCGGCAATCGCCCGGAAATCAGCGCCTCGCTGTTTGAACCGTCCTATACTATTGCCGCAGTGCTCGCCAACGAGTTTAGAGAAGCGACGGGTGAGCTTTACACCAGTTCGCTCGTGCAACTCGGGTTGATTCTTTTCCTGGTAACGTTCCTTGTCAATGGTCTGGCGCGGTTGCTTGTGTGGAGCGTAACGCGTGGCACCAGCGGCACTGCGAGGGCAGCGTGATGGAGCATACGGTCCGCAGGGCAGACCGCAGACGTCGCATAGTTAGCAGCGCGACGGGCGCGATCACAGCCTTATGTGCGCTTTTTGCGGTAGCGATGCTCGGACTGATTCTCGGATACATTGTCTGGCGCGGAGTCGGTTCGCTCAGCTTTCAATTCTTGATTGCCGAACCGCAGCCGGTCGGTGAGGGCGGCGGTATCGGCAACGCCATCGTCGGATCGTTTACGATGCTTATGCTCGCGGCGGCGATTGGTCTGCCGCTCGGCATCAGTATCGGTATCTACCTTGCCGAACTCGGTGGAGGCCATTTTGCCAGCGCCGTGCGCTTTATCACCGACACTTTGACGGGCGTGCCATCGATAGTTGTGGGCGTATTCGTCTACACGATTATCGTGCTGCCGATGCAACGTTTCTCGGCATTAGCGGGCGGCGTAGCACTGGCGCTGGTGATGATTCCAATTGTCGCGCGCACGACAGAAGAGATGATCCGTCTTGTGCCGACAAGTATGCGTGAAGGCGCGCTGGCTTTGGGTGCCCCGCAGTGGCGTGTGACGCTTGGCGTAGTGCTGCCGGCCGCCGCCTCTGGTATTGCGACTGGCGCAATGCTCGCCGTGGCGCGCGTTTCAGGCGAGACCGCGCCGCTTCTTTTCACAGCCCTTGGCAGCCGGTTTTTCAACTTCTATGAGTTGGATCAACCGATGGCGTCTCTGACCGTGCAGATTTACAACTATGCTATTTCGCCCTACGATGAACAGCACGCGCAAGCCTGGGCAGCTACCCTTGTCCTGATGACGCTCATCCTTGCAATCAACATTGCCGTTCGTTTTCTCACACGCCGGAGGTTTTGAAGACAGAAGTCGAGAGACTGCATAAATGGTTTACCATGAATAATGAACTCTGACTTGTGGCTTCTTTGTAACTTGTATGCCAATGCCTGCCATGTCAACGTCAACGCCGATAACTGCCGCTCCGACGCCAGCGGTTCCTGAACCGCGCTCGAACAATGAACGGCAGACGGTTCAACGGGTTGCGCCAACCAAGATCAGCGTGCAGAACGAGAACTTCTTTTATGGTCGCACGCAGGCTCTCTACGACATCTCATTGAACATTCCTGAGCGTATCGTGATGGCCTTTATCGGTCCATCGGGCTGCGGTAAATCAACTTTCTTGCGCACGCTGAACCGGATGAACGACATCATTCCCGGTACGAGGGTTGAAGGCCAGGTATTGATTGATGAACGTAACATCTATGCGCCCGGCACAGATGTTGTGGACTTGCGGCGAAGAGTCGGAATGGTTTTTCAGAAGTCGAATCCATTTCCGAAATCAATCTACGACAACGTAGCTTATGGATTGCGCATCAACCGTCTCGCAGCGAACCGCAGCGAATTGAACGAGCGAGTTGAACAAGCTCTCAAAGATGCAGTGCTGTGGTCGGAAGTCAAAGATCGTTTGAAGCAATCGGCTCTTGGTTTGTCGGGGGGGCAACAGCAGCGGCTCTGCATTGCGCGTGCCCTGGCGGTGCGCCCGGAGGTTCTGTTGATGGATGAACCGGCTTCGGCGCTTGATCCGATTGCGACGCAGAAGATTGAAGAATTGATCGTGGAACTAAAAAAACAATACACCATTGTTATCGTCACACATAACATGCAACAAGCAGCACGCGTCTCCGATCAGACCGCGTTCTTCTGGTTAGGTAAGCTCATCGAAATCAATCCAACAGAGAGGATGTTCACTAATCCGAACGAGAAGCTTACCGAAGATTACATCACGGGACGTTTTGGATAAGGCGCGTCCCGAAGCGCTCCAGCTTGACTGGAGAGAATGCGCGAACGAGGGAGAGGAATTAAAGATGGAAGTACACCGAAGGCTTGATCGTGAACTTGACTCTCTACGCGACCGCGTGTTGTTGCTCGGGGGCGAAACGGAGACGGCGCTGCAACGCGCGATGTACGCCTTGATTGAGCGCGACAGCGCAACGGCCCGCGAGGTGCTTGAAGGCGATGATGAGATTGATCGCTTAGAAGTCGAGATTGATCGTCTGTGTGTTGACATGCTGGCGCTGCGGCAACCGGCGGCGCGCGACCTCCGGTTTGTTGTTTCCGTGGCAAAGATCACGCCGATTCTAGAGCGCATTGCCGATCACGCCTGCAACATCGCCCGCGTCGCAATTGATCTTAACGATGAGCCACAGCTCAAGCCATACGTCGATCTGCCCCGGATGGCCGAACAAGCCTCGCACATGTTGCGCGCTGCGCTTGATGCCTTTACTTCGGGCGATGCCAAGACCGCACGCGCCGTCATTGATCGCGATGATGAAGTGGACGATCTCTACAACCATATCTTTAGTGACCTAATTGAAATGATGGTGTCTGACCCGACTACGACAACTCGCGCGGCGCGCCTGCTCTTCGTCGCCAAACACATCGAGCGTATTGGCGATTACGTCACAGACATTTGCGAGCTAACGGTTTACATGACCGAAGCCGCCTTTATCAAACATAGCAACTAACCGATTTGGGATTGCGGACTGTGGAATGCTGATTAAAGAACTAGGCGTTTGATTTTTAATCCGCCGCCCGCAATAAGAATATGTCACGACCAGTGCTGATTGTTGAAGATGATCCAGATATCGCGGAGGCTTTGCGCTACAACCTGGAGCGCGAGGGCTTGAAGACGCGTCTCGCGGCGACGGGCGAGCAGGGGTTGATGGCGGCGCTTGACGGACAGCGACCCCCGGCGTTGGTGATCCTTGATCTGATGCTGCCGGGCATGAGCGGCACCGAACTGTGTCGGCGTTTGCGGCGCGAACCGGCGACGCGGCGCACGCCGATCATTATGCTAACGGCACGTACGGGAGAAGCCGAGCGCGTCGCCGGACTTGATCTCGGCGCGGACGACTACATCACCAAACCATTCTCGGTGCGCGAACTTGTCGCGCGCGTCCGCGCCGTGATGCGCCGTGTCGATGAATCGACGGCGACCCGTTACGAAGACGGTCGTTTGATGATTGACTTCGGAGATATGCGCGTAGTGTGCGACGGCGCTCCGGTTAAACTGACGCGCAAAGAGTTTTCGCTGCTCGCGACCCTTTCCCGGGGGGCGGGCCGCGTGGCGACGCGCCAACAGCTTCTTGACCATGTGTGGGGTTATGAATACTACGGCGACACACGTACGCTCGATGTTCACATCCGCCGTTTGCGCCAAAAGCTGGACCAGTGCGGCGACTGCATAGAAACGGTAGTCGGCGTCGGATACCGCTTCGTCGGCTGTCCTCTCGACGCCGGGCAAACGCCCCCGACTAATTCCAATACCGAGTAGCAACCAAGTTCTGTGTCTTCCTCTTCGACGCTCGCCTTCATGCTGTGCAGTGCTGCACTGGCTGCTGCCGTAGCATATCTCCTCTTCCAAAATCCATTTGTCGGTGGTTTTACCTTTTTCGTAACGATCCTCAGCACGGTTGCGATGTGGTCTTTTCCCCGGAAGCAAGAAGGCGCGAAGCCTTCGGACACCGCGCGTGAGTCCGCGGCGAAGCAATTTCAATCCGAGGCGAGATGGGGGACCGTGGATCCTGCGCTGGTTCCACCCGGGACGCTGCTCGAAGCAACGATGAACAGCATGCGCGAAGGCGTGCTGGTGCTTGACGGCCAGACGCGCGTGGTGGCGGCGAATCGAGCCGCGTTGGACATCTTTGGCTCTGTTGAAGGCGTGCTTGTTTCCAAACGCTTGAGCGAACTGACACGTAACCCCGCGATTCATTCCGCTTTTCTCGCGACGCTTGAACGGGACGAGCGTGCCGAAGTCAAAGTCGAGACATATGGAACCGAGCGGCGCATCTTCGATTTGCGCGTCGCGCCGCTCAGCCAAGAGGCGCATGCCGGAGAAGTCCCCCGCGGCGCGATAGGCGTCTTCTTCGACATCACCCGGCTCGAACGCCTTGAGCGTGTACGCCAAGAATTCCTTTCCAACGTTTCCCACGAACTGCGCACACCGCTGACGGCAATTCTCACCTTTGTAGAGACTTTAGAGGACGGCGCGATTGATGATCACGAAAACAATCGGCGCTTTCTTACCGTAATCCGCCGCAACGCTTCTCGAATGCACAATCTAATCGACGACATCTTGGAGCTTTCCGCAATTGAAGCGGGAACCGTGCGCGTCGACATCGGACCGGTGCGTCTTCACTCGCTGGTAAACGACGCGCTAACGGCGCTCGCCCCGCGCGCACGCCTTCGTCACATCGAAATGCGCAATGAGATAAACGCTGCGACAGTTGTTTACGCTGATGCCAGACGGCTTGAACAGATGATTACCAATCTGGTTGACAACGCGATCAAGTTTAATCGTGAAGGGGACTCGGTGGTGATCAAGCATGCACGGGAAGGACGTGATCACATCAGCGTTACGGACACCGGCGAGGGGATTGGACAGGAACATATCGAAAGAATCTTTGAGCGGTTCTACCGAGTGGATCGCGCTCGCTCACGCGCTCTTGGCGGCACAGGCCTCGGCCTGGCGATCGTCAAGCACCTTGCGCGAGCGCATGGCGGCGAAGCAACCGTGCGCTCGACTCCAGGTCAGGGTTCAACCTTTACGATTGAACTGCCCGTAATTGAAAGTCAATGAAGGCATTGCCAAAAGTGCTCCATGAGGCCGCTAACTTTTGTGAAGAATGATCTTGACGCTTCGTGTGAACGCTTGTTACACTTTCGTGAGATTTCAGGGAAATTTAATCTTTGGTATCTCTCAGCCATAATTGTACAAATCGGTACGTTTGGCTTGTTACTTTTGAATTGCAGGAGGTGTGTAGTGAGCTTCAAAGTCGGCCAGAAAGTCGTATATCCTAACCACGGAATCGGAACTATCGAGCAGATCGAAGACAAACAGATCGGTGTTATATCGCTTTCCTTTTACACGCTGCGCTTAGCAGCGACCAATTCGGTTGTTCTTGTTCCGGTGACAAATGCGACAGAGGTTGGCCTGCGAGCTCCGATCTCCTCCGCCGAGTGCGAACTGCTTTTGCGAAACTTAAGCGATGACTTCACTTCTCCGGCACAAGATTGGAAAGATCGCTTCAAAGAGTTTTCCGAGAAGATGCGCACCGGCGACATCTTTGAAGTAGCCGATGTTCTCAAGAATCTCACCTATCTAAGTCATAGCAAGCCGCTCTCATTTCGCGAGCAACGGATGCTTGAACGCGCTCGCTACCTTGTTATCTCTGAGTTAGCTGCCGTCTGTCGCCAGTCCGAATGCAAAATTGAACCACGCGTTGAGCAAGCGCTGGCGCGTGCCTGCGTCAAGCATGAACGGCGTCCGGCGAGCGCCCGCGCCGCAGCGGGCGCAGTCGCGGGTCACTAACCCGTAATTTCCTACATCAATAGCTTACATTACTGAGAAGATGCGACGGCGTTTCCTTAAACGTTCTAAAACCGGCGTGTCTTTTTTGGCTTTCGCCAATCCATCGTGGTATATGTTCGTGAATCTCGGTTCGTCAGAAGAAAATTTACTTCGGGAGCTTAAACGTGAGAAGACCTTCTGTTTTGAAACTCGGTGTTATCCTCGCGGCCTCAGCGCTTGTGTATTTGGCTGCCGCACGATCACGAAAATCATTTGCGCAAGAGACGACGAACTTTCCTGTTATCGGCAAGATCATCCGCCACGACCCGCGGCTTGATCAACTGATTGCTGCCGATGCAAAACTTGAAGTTCTGGCCTCCGGGTTCGAGTGGTCAGAGGGGCCGGTCTGGATCAAAGACGGGGGGCACCTGCTCTTCTCCGACATCCCTCGCAACTCAGTAATGAAATGGAAGGAAGGGGCGGGCATCAGTCTATATATGAAGCCGGCGGGGTACACTGGTGTTGCCGACTACGGACGCGAGCCGGGCAGCAACGGGCTGACGCTCGACTCAGAAGGACGCTTGGTGTTGTGCGAGCATGGTGATCGTCGCATCTCGCGCCTTGAATCCGGCGGCGGCGGCAAGCGGACGCTTATTGACGATTACGAGGGCAAGCGGCTCAACTCGCCGAACGATCTTGTCTTCAAATCGAATGGCGACCTCTATTTTACCGATCCACCTTACGGTTTACCGAAAGGCTCGGATGATTCGAGACGCGAACTCGACTTCTGCGGCGTCTATCGCCTGACGCGCGATGGTAAAGTGACGCTGCTGACCAAAGAGATGACGCGGCCCAACGGCATCGCCTTCTCGCCGGATGAGCGGACGTTGTACGTCGCGCAGTCCGATCCGCAGCGCGCCGTGTGGATGGCGTTTCCCGTCAAACCGGATGGCACGGTTGGCCCAGGCCGAGTCTTCTACGATGCAACCAGCATGGTCGGTAAACTGCCGGGACTACCAGATGGAATGAAAGTAGACCGTGCGGGCAACGTGTTTGCGACCGGGCCAGGGGGAGTTCACATCTTTGCTTCTGATGGAACACCGCTCGGGCGCATCGACACGGGCGAAGCTACCGCCAACTGCGCGTGGGGTGATGACGGCTCAACGCTCTACATCACAGCGGATGCGTACCTCTGCCGCATCAAGACCCGGACCAAAGGAGCGGGTTGGTAGGCGCGGCGACAATCGTGATTGAGAATCTCCTGTAAATAAAGATCAAGGTATGCGCTGAATTTCAGTTGGCGAATTTAATGATCAGCATCAGCACAGAGTTGCGTGGCTTACCCGGCGCACTTTCAGTTAATTAATTGCCTGCACCCTGCTTGCCCCTGCCTGCTATCTCTACTACTACGTCCCAGAAAAAACTTCGCCAAGACCGAACCCACAGAGGAGGGCCGCGAGTTCTGGCGTCCTCCCTGCCAGGCTTGCACGCACCCGACTTGTGGCACCGTAAACCGTAAGCTCCCACCGGCAAACCCGCCGACCATCTTGCGTTGACGGCGCACCGCGGCTTCGCGCTCGATTGCCGCCGTGTGCGCCGCTTTGTAGTTCAGCGTCTGCCCACGCCTGCGCTGTTCGGCAAACGCCAAGACCTCCGCGACCTCGTGCAGATATAACGCCATCAGCGGCACAACCTTCCCGACCCCCTCGGCTTGTTCTGCAACAGCGACGCTTGCGAAGTGGCGACTGACCTCGGTCTGCTGCGCAATTGCGCCGGTGTGAAAGGCGATCACCGCAAACACATCGCTGGCGGGTTGTGGAACGAGCGGGCGTCCACGAATCCCGCTGACATGCCCGCCGCCCCAAATGTACCCTTGTCCAGTAAAGGTTTGTGCAATCCTCGTGCGTGGGTACAACTTACAAGTGTTAATAAACAGTTCGGCAACTGCCTCACCATCTCTCCCGGCGTAGAAGACCATTAAATCTGGCGCCGTTGTAAAGTCAAACAGCAGTTGCGCTGTCGCATCTCCGGCCACTTCGCTTGCCGTGACCTCGAAGCTGACGCTGCCATCCGCTGCGATGCTCAGACGATCCCGCCACGCCCCGGCCCAGTCGGCGAGAATCCCGTAGAGCACTGCCTGCTCACCGGCGAGTTTAAGTGACATACGGGGCCGGGGCGTAGTAGTCGGTGCGGTGATATCGTCGGATAGTACCGCGCGTTGGGGGGCGTGCTGCGCGTTGCCGCGTTCGGCGATGCTCGGCAGCAAGAGGATGAGGACCGTCAGCAAAGGTCGCAACATGGCCTGCTCCTCGGCATCTGTGATGTCTATCGTTTCTGCTGGTCGCTTTTCTCCAGCCAGCTACAACGACACAGAGGCCTTCTCAGTGTTCAAGGTTAAATCCGATACGCTTTCACGCACATTGGTGACGCGAGATGGAAAGAGGTGGTTCGGGGCAATGACTATTGATCACCCATTGAGTGACCATCCAGTCTGTCGCTTCTGAAGCGGCTGACGTTGTGGCAGCTTACACCGGTCTGCTCTGCGGCGCTACACTTTTTTAATCAAGCAACGCTGAACCACTATGGATGGTTGATTCGGACGGGTAAACGGAAAGTGAGGACTGTTGTTTAACTC
>JACCTF010000926.1 GCA_013812565.1 Pyrinomonadaceae bacterium
GCTCGTGGTGGCGCTCGACATGGGCGCTTTAATCGCTGGTGCGAAGTATCGCGGCGAATTCGAGGAGCGTCTGAAGGCCGTGCTCAAAGAGGTGCAGGAAGCGGAAGGTCGGGTCATCCTCTTTATCGACGAGCTGCACACGGTGGTTGGCGCAGGCAAAGCCGAAGGCGCGATGGATGCGGGCAATCTGTTGAAACCAATGTTGGCGCGCGGTGAACTGCACTGCATCGGCGCGACGACGCTGGATGAATATCGCAAGCACATCGAGAAGGACGCCGCTTTAGAACGACGCTTCCAGCCGGTGTTAGTTGATCAACCGAGCGTCGAAGATACGATCTCGATTTTGCGTGGCCTACGCGAGCGCTACGAAGTGCATCATGGCGTGCGAATTAAAGACTCGGCGCTGGTCGCCGCGGCGGTGCTTTCGCATCGCTACATCGCAGACCGCTTCTTGCCGGACAAGGCGATTGACTTGGTGGACGAGTCGGCCGCCAGGTTACGCACAGAGATTGAGAGTCAGCCGGTGGAACTCGATGAGGTGCAGCGTCGCGTGATGCAGCTTGAGATTGAGCGTGAAGCACTGAAGAAGGAGACGGATCGCCCGTCACAGGAAAGATTAGAGAAGCTTGAGAAAGAGCTTGCTGACCTTCGCGCACAGGCTGATGCGCTACGCGGGCAGTGGCAGACGGAGAAGGGATCAATCGCGGGCCTTCGCAAAGTTCGTGAGGAGATCGAGCAGACCAAGATCGACATTGACCGCGCCGAGCGTGAGTACGATCTAAACCGCGCGGCAGAGCTTCGTTATGGACGAATGCAGGAGCTTGAGCGTCGGCTACAAAACGAAGTAGATCAGCTTACGAAGAAGCAGGGAACGAAGCGGTTAATCAAGGAGGAAGTGGATGAAGAGGACATCGCCGAAGTCGTCTCGCGTTGGACGGGCATACCGGTCGCGAAGCTAATGGAGGGCGAAGTCGAGAAACTGCTGCACTTGGACGAGCATCTGCACAAGCGCGTTATCGGCCAGGACGAAGCGGTGGAAGCGGTCGCCGATGCCGTGATCCGCGCGCGTTCAGGCTTGAAGGATCCGAACCGCCCGATTGGGTCATTTATCTTCCTCGGGCCGACAGGCGTCGGAAAGACTGAGCTGGCGCGGGCGCTTGCCGAAGTGATGTTCGACGACGAGGGGGCGATGATCCGCATCGACATGTCGGAGTACATGGAGAAGCATGCGGTCGCGCGTTTGATCGGCGCGCCCCCGGGCTATGTCGGTTATGAGGAAGGCGGGCAGCTCACCGAAGCCGTTCGGCGCAAACCTTACTCGGTGATTCTCTTTGATGAGATTGAGAAGGCACACAGCGATGTCTTCAACGTGCTGCTGCAAATCCTCGATGACGGGCGGCTCACGGACAGCCAGGGGCGCATGGTGAACTTCAAGAACACAATCATCATCATGACTTCGAACATCGGATCGCCGATGATCTTGGAATATCGCGGCGGCACCGACTCCGCGGCCTACGAGGGAATGAAGGAGTCAGTGCTTGGCGAACTGCGCCGCCACTTCCGTCCGGAGTTTCTCAATCGCGTGGACGACATCGTCGTCTTTCATTCGCTGACGGAAAAAGATTTGAAGCGTATTCTTGACATACAGCTTAACCGTTTGCGGACGAGATTGGCGGAGCGTCACATCAAACTGAAGTTAACGGATGAAGCGGCGACGCATCTCGCGCTTGCCGGCTACGATCCCGTCTATGGGGCGCGTCCGTTGAAGCGTGCGATCCAGCGAGAGCTAGAGACGCACTTAAGTCGCAGCATCCTGCGGGGCGAGATACGCGACGGGCACCAGATAACGGTTGATTGGAAGAATGGCCGGTTTGCCTTCGAACCTACGTCAATCGAACAGGCTGTCGAGGTTGGCAGCTAACAATAAACTTTAACGAACTATGGGAGGAAAACTTATGCGTAGCATAAAGGTAGTAGCAATGATCATCGCGCTGCTTGGGGCGTCTATGTTGAGCGCTCAAGCAAGCGATGCTCTTCAAACACAGCAGCGTCAATCTCAGGGCGGACGCGCGCAGCAGCCTGAGTTGCGGAGCGGCACGTCGCGCGAAACAGGCCGCGCACGTTCGCAGGCGCGCCTTGTCGAAGATGTGCGGCGGCGTCTGGTGACGCTGCCGTATTATGATGTGTTCGATTGGTTGGAATTTAAGTTGAGCGAAGACGGCACGGCGGTAACTCTGCTCGGACAGGTGGTTCGTCCGACGACCAAGTCCGATGCCGAAGCTCGCGTGAAGGACATTGAGGGGGTTGAACGGGTAATCAACCAGATCGAAGTTCTACCTCTTTCGCCCAACGATGACCGGGTGCGCATTGCGCTCTATCGCGCGATCTACAACTACGATTCGCCGCTCTTCCGCTACGCCACACGCACCGTTCCACCAATCCACATCATTGTGCGAAACGGGCGGGCAACGCTCAAGGGCGTAGTCGCGACCGAGACAGATAGTCAGCTTGCTAACGTGGCGGCGCGCGGCGTGCCGGGGGTTTTTGAAGTCACTAATGAATTGCGTGTCGAAAAGAGAGAGGCACGCTAAATCGGTAGCTCCACATTAAAGCGTGGTCATGTACACCACCGCATGATTTTCATAGGAGCCGCCCTAAGCTTGACGTTCTATTCCTAGCTCGACTTTATCCATTTTAAGAGTGCCAAAAGCGCCATAGCATAAGTCTTTTGTTTTCAACAGCAGACTTTTTGATTGTCGATAAAAAAACGGGACGTTCAAAAAGTCTCGCTCATAATCTGGACGCTAAGTCTTTTGTTTACCTCGCCTGTTTCCTAAATGTATAAAGTCGAGCCTAGAACTTCTTACTTGTTGGACTTGCGGCTTCCCTTATCTGTTGACGGTGATACCGTTTTCACGACTCTCTTGACGGCTCCGCTGACGGCGCTCGCGGCGGCGTCCGTCGCTTTGCTCACCGCCTTCGTGATTTTCGTGCCGACTCCGGTGGATGACTTTTTCCCGGAGCTCTTTTTAGTGCTTTTCTTGCTCGCGCCTGCCTTGCTGTTGGTCGCCGACTTCTTACTCGCTTTTTTAGCTGGCATAACTTTGCTGTCTCCTTCGTGTTTGGTGTGACACTTGCGGCGAGTTACCGTCGCGCTTGGCAAGTGAATCGTGAGTTCGGCAAGAGGTCATGACGCCGAAATCAACTCACGCGTCTGCCGGTTCATTCACGCCCCTTCTTGCTCTGTCGCGGCTCACCTTCGTCTTTGCTTTTCTGCGATGCGCTTTGGCCTTTACCTTTTTGTGAGCTGCCTTTCTTCTCACTCTCCTGACCGATACCCGTCGCCTTGCTCCCCGCCTCGACTGCTCCTTTTACAGCACCCGTCGCCGCGCCGGTCGCTGCGCCGACAACTATTGCGCCGACAACCTTTTTAGCTTTGCTGATGACGCCGGGCGATGAACGCTTCTTGGTGGACTTCTTTGTGCTCGCGCTCTTTGTACTCGAAGCACCGGACGACTTCTTAACTGACGCCTTAGCGGTGCGCGACGCCGCCGCCTTCGTAGTCGCCTTCGACTTCACGGTCGCTTTTTTTGCTGGCATATTTTCTGTTTCTCCTTATCGTTTATGCGATCAGTTTGTCACCCCTTACATCTACCGAGGTTTTCAGGATTGCAAAATACATTCTTATTTCAACGATGTCACCAAGATTATTCATCGCGGACGTTATGCTCACGCCGCGTGTGCCTTATCGCTTTGCTCGCCAGGACTCTTTGTGCCAAGCTGTTTTTATCAGGCAGTCGCTCTTTAACGCTTATCCATGTCATTGCCTTATTCACAAAGGCCAAATCGAATGGCACAAGCCGCCTTTACGGCATAACGGTAAAGCCTATTGTTTGAGCGGCTAGCGATAATTTGGAATCATCGCAGACGAACACGCGGTTCTTCGGCTTCTCATTACACCACACCAACGCCGCCGCGAGTTGAAACGAATCCAACGCGCGCAAGCCGTAGGCATCCGGCAATCCTTCCGCGATGCTGCGCGCCTTGTCGCTCGGCAGCATCTCGCGCCACTCTTGCCGTAAAACTTCCAACCGCGCCAAAGCGTGCTGCCGCCCCTTAGCGGTTAATATGCCTTCGCTGTACAAACGACTAATTGCGCTGCGGATTTCGACCGTCGTTCCCCACCACACGACGACGCGCGCTGTCTCTCGCCACCGCTTTCGCATACTCTGGCTTAAGTTCTGTTGACAACAAAGCGGCACAATCGAGCTCGTGTCCCAAAACGCAATGTTGGTTTTCCGCTTAGTCTTCATCGCGCTCGGCTCGGAGCACCGCTTGAATGTCCGCCATCGCCACTTGCGGAGCAGGCAGAGCGAGAAAGTCATCCGACTTTTCCTTAAGTGGAAGGCGCATCAAGCCCGCCGCGACAAGGGCTTCCTCTTCTGCATCCAAATCTTCGCCTGAAGTCAAAGGAATCAGTCGCGCATCGGGACGATTACGATCTTTGACGATTAGCTCCTCGCCGTTTTTGACCTGTTCAAGATACGCGCTCAAGTTGTTTTTGAGGTCTGCGATGTTTACTGTTTTCATTTCGGATTCTCCTAACATGGCTATAATAGCTTTCAGGTACTGTCCGAGCAAACCGAAAACAATTATGGTGGGCGAGCGGGGCGCTCAACGTCGCCATGAACACGCAGGCCGTCGCCGTCGAGCGGCTCTACCGCTGGCCCGTCATGTCCTCTTTCCACGCCGTGTTCAGCTTTGGGGGGATGTTTGGCGCGCTCTGTGGCGGAATGGTCGCTTGGCTGGGTCTTCATCCGCTCGTCCACTTCGCCGGGGTTGCTGCCCTGTTCGGCACAATCGTCCTAATCACATCCTCATGGTTGCTTCCGGAAACAGTCACCACTGAGCCACAGCCCCTCTTCGCCAGGCCGACGAAAGACCTGCTCGCGCTGGGGGTGATCGCCTTTTGTGTGCTGCTCGGCGAGGGTGCGATGGCTGACTGGAGCGCCATTTACCTGAAACCCGTTTATGGGCCAC
>JACCTF010000928.1 GCA_013812565.1 Pyrinomonadaceae bacterium
GAAGCGCACGCCGCCGGCGCCGCCCTGGTCGCATTGATGGAGTTACGGCAAATCGATGCCCAGGTAGATAACAATACCCTTGAGCTTGCCGAGCGAGTTGCATCGTGGACCATACGCGAACTACGCGACAAACGCGGCTTCTTCTACTATCAACGACGCCGCTTCTACACAGTGCGCACGCCTTACATGCGTTGGTCACAAGCTTGGATGCTCTACGGACTGGCGAGGTTAACGGAAGAAAGGATGAAGGATGAAGGCGGAAGGATGAAATGAATACAGCAACGCCGTCAGCCTCTTATTCATCCTTCATCCTTCTGCCTTCATTCTTTTCTTACGATGCTCATCTGGGTTGATCTTGCGAATTCGCCGCACGTTCCTTTTTTTCAGGCGCTCGTTAAAGAGTTCTTGAAGCGTGGACACGAAGTCGAAATAACGGCGCGCGATTTTGCCGAGACGATTGAGCTGGCGGAGGCGGCGGGTTTAGCGCCGGTAGTAGTTGGGAAGCATGGCGGACGAAAGCTGCGAGGTAAGGCGAGCAATCTGGTTGAACGTGCATGGTCTCTTGGCCGTTGGGCGCGTCTTCGCAAATTTGATCTAGCCGTTAGCCATAATTCGTACGCGCAGATTGTGGCGGCGCGCGTACTCGGTTTGCCGCGCATAGTAACTTTGATGGACTATGAACATCAACCGGCAAACCATCTCGCTTTCAGATTGGCATCGCGTGTCATCGTTCCGCGCGGCTTTCCTGATGAAGCGTTGCGGCGTGCCGGTGCAGGGGCCGAGAAGGTAAAGCACTATAGCGGAATCAAAGAGGATGTGTACCTGGCAGACTTTGAACCCGACCCGCGCTTTGCAGAAACTTTGTGTGCTCTAGGTATTGCACACACGGATGTTCTTATTGTAGTGCGTCCGCCGGCGCGTGATGCGCTTTATCATCGCTTTGAAAACTCGTTGTTCGACGAACTGCTCGAAAGGGTGGCAACGCACGTTGATACAAAAGTCGTGTTGCTCGTGCGCAGCGATGCGCAGCGTCGGGCATTCACTGCAAGGTACGCAAGCAGCAGCAACGTTCTTCTGCCCGAGCATGCGCTTGATGGACAGAACCTTGTCGCTCATGCTGATTTGGTTATCAGTGCAGGCGGCACGATGAATCGCGAAGCCGCCGCGCTCGGTGTGCCTGCGTGGAGCGTCTACGCCGCTAGGTGGGCGGCGGTGGATGAAGCTCTTGTGCGGCAGGGAAGATTGCAACGTATCAGCACACGTGAGGATGTTCGAGGGTTACGCATTGAGAAGAAGAATAATACGGTGGCTCGTCGCGCGCTCAACGTACGTGCGGAAGTGGCAGGGTTGATACTTGAGTGATTGACTGGCGTGTCTGCAAAATTGCTTTGGTGGGTCACAGAAAATCGGGCAGGTTCAGAGGTCAAACTTTAGCTTGTCTGATACGAACCAAACAACCCATTAGGTTTGGACGCTAAGGGACGCTAAGCTCTGCCCTGATTGTGCCACTAGCCACTGTCAACCGTTTTTATAAAGGGTCTTCGCAAGCTTCATGTTTGATAAGTATGCACGTTGAGTATTCAGACAAACTGCGAATGAACGCGCGAGCCGTGCGTGTTCCGGGACGTGCGCCGCAATGGGCTGTTCCAGCGGTGAAAGCCTTGCTCGTCGCAGCGGATGCGACGCTTGCCGCCACCTCTCTTCTCGCTGCCTTCTACCTGCGGGAAGGGGAGGCTGTGGTGACAAGCCGATTAACGTGGACTCCCGATTTTGCTCCCTACGGCGCGTTGCTTCCATTCGTGCTGTTGATACGCCTGCTCACGCTCGTTTACTACAATCTCTACCGTTTGCGCGGCGAGTTCTCGCATGTAGACGACGCGGTTCGCATCTTCAAGGCAACCGCGACAAGCTCGCTGTTAATCGTTGCGGCAGCATTTCTTTACCGCGGCGGATTTGAGTACCGCACATTTTCGTATGCGCGGGGCGTGTTTGTTCTTGATTTTTTCCTGGCCCTTATCAGCTACGGCACATTGCGGTTGGTGGTTCGCCGCGCGCAGACGTTTGCGCGCGAGCGTGCGGTCAATTTAATTCCGACGCTTGTCGTAGGAATTGGTCCGGAAGCGCTGCTGTGTATCAAGGAGATGCGTGAGCGACCGGCGCTCGGTTACCGCGTCATCGGCGTTGTTGAAAGCAGTCTGAAGGACGAAACAGCGATTGAGAGTTTTGAAGGTGTGCCGATTGTGGGCGAACTTGAAAACCTATCGGAGGTGATCCGCGAAACGGGAGCCAACGAAGTGATCGTCACCGATCCGCGCGTTTCAAGCGACGTGCTTTTTGATGTGATGATGCGCGTGGGCAGAAGACGCGGCATTGAGTTCCGCATTGCGCCGAACCTGTTCAACTGTCTGCCGCGTAAAACCGAGATTGATCAGATCGGCCAGTTGCCGATGATCCGTCTGTTCCGCGAACCGCTCTCAAGCGCCGCGCGCATCGTAAAGCGCGCATTAGACACCATCATCGCTGCGCTCGCGCTCACTGTGCTTGCTCCGCTCTGGATCATTGTTGCCGGATTGATCAAGCTCGATTCCAAAGGCCCGATCTTCTACCGCCAGGAGCGCGTCGGGATGGACGGGCGCATCTTCCTCTTTTACAAATTCCGCACGATGCACACTAACGCCAATGATGCGGTTCATCGCGAGTACCAGCGAAAGTATATCGCCGGGCGTCCTGACACCAATCAGGGAGACAACAAGCGACCCGTGTACAAGATGCGAACTGATCCGCGCATTACACGGACGGGGCGCGTGCTGCGTCGCCTAAGCTTTGATGAACTGCCACAACTGCTGAATGTGCTGCGCGGCGATATGAGGATTGTCGGCCCCCGCCCGCCCATTCCCTACGAAGTTGAATTCTACGAACTATGGCACCGCAAGCGCCTCGACATGAAGCCGGGCCTCACAGGGTTATGGCAGGTTTCGGGTCGCAACCGTCTTTCGTTCGAAGAGATGGTTCAACTTGATCTCTTCTATATTGAGAACTGGTCGCTGCTGCTCGACCTGCAAATCATCTTGCGGACGCTACCGGTGATGCTGCGCGGCGATGATGCGTATTAATCATCTCCTCGTCAGCAAGTCGCGCCAAAGTTGTTCTCCACAAAATCAAAAAAGTTTGCTGAAACAGGAAACATTTCAGGAAACATTTTCGGCGAACTGCCGATAACTTATATTCGGACTCGAAATGTAACTCTGCGAGTCAACGGGTAACGCAGGCGAGAACATGCCGTTACAATCCGCTAACATCGTGGTGACGCGCGAAGGGGTTGGCAACGACACGAGCGTTGAAGACTATGCTTACGAGCAGAGTGGGATGATGCAGGGGGAAGTCGATGGCTATGAAATTCTTGATGAGCGTTCGACAACGGTCCAGTCAAGCTGCTGCTTGCTCACTCATCTAGTCAAAGCATGAGTTTATCTGCCACAAACATCACTCAGGAAAAGAGTCACGCTCCGGGTAACGAGCAGACGCGCTCCGTCCACATGTGGATCAGTCGCGCGATGATCGGATGTTTGTTCGCGTTGACGGTGTTTGCTCCGCATTCGATTGCAATAACTCAACTTGCGTGGGCGTGCGCGTTGCTTCTTTGGGTATTACAGTTTGCGCTTCGACGCAGGCTTCCTGCTCTGCACCGCACACCAGTTGATTACGCTCTGCTGGGCTTCTTTGCGTGGACGTTTCTATCTTCGCTCTTCTCTTATGATCCAGATGTATCGCTTGGCAAGCTGCGCGCCGCAAGCCTCTTCACCATCACATACCTCTTTGCACAAACAATCGCTTCGCAACGAGTGTTAAGGATACTCGCTTTGACGCTCGTCGCATCGTGCATGATCAACGTCGTCTACACGGTAGCTGAACGTGCGGTCGGACGCGGTGTGAAGATCAAAGGTATGACTGCCGATAGCCCGTTGCGCGCGACAGGAGTTCAAGAAGGCGATACGCTGCTTGAGCTGAACGGCATTCCTCTGCGTAGCCTTGGTGGACTAGCAACCGCGCTCGCGACAAGCGGGCCAGATGGTGAATCGGCGCGTGTGCGTATCTACCGTTTTGAGTGGATGCCTGTTCTCGATGTACCGCGTGGACGACTGCTTGACGGTTCAAGCGCGCAGGCGCGACTCGGCATCACGGATTGGTCGCGCGGACGTGATTGGCGCGCTACGGGTTTCTACGGCCACTGGACAACATACGCTGAAGTTCTGCAACTCATCGCTTCACTGACACTCGGACTTCTCATTGCTTTGCAGCGCAGATGGACGATCAGAGGAGCGTTGCTCGCTGTAGCACTCGTCGGCATTTGTGGCGCGTTGCTCTTGACGGTGACTCGTGCGTCATTGCTCGCATTTGTTATCTCCGCGTTTGTTATCGTTTTGGTGGGCGCAAGCCGTCGCACGGTGCTGGCGCTCGCGCTCGCCGCGCTGCTCATCATTCCAATCGGACTCTTTCTATTGCAGCAGAAGCGCAACGTCAGCTTCTTTGATCGTAAAGACCCTTCAACGACATGGCGCACAATTGTTTACCGCGAAGGCGTGGAACTGCTTGTCAATAACCCGCGTCACTTGTTTGTCGGGATCGGCATGGACTCAATCAAGCGGCACTGGCGCGAGTGGGGCATGTTTGATAATGGTCGGCTGCCCATCGGTCATATGCATTCGACGCCCTTGCAGCTCGCGCTCGAAAGAGGCATCCCGGCACTTCTGCTCTGGCTGATACTTCTTGCGGTTTACGCTCGCATGCTGTTGCGCTTGGTGCGCAGCGTACCCGCTGAAGAATGGATCGAGCGCGGCATTGTGCTCGGCGCACTCGGCGGTCTCGTCGGGTTCTTCGCGAGCGGGATGGTTCATTACAACCTCGGCGACTCGGAAGTGGCGATGGTCTTCTACCTCATCATGGGATTGGCGTTAGTGCTCAATCGCAAAAGTCTTGATGTTTAGAGTGCACGCTTGAGCGTGCTGGTTCTCGCCGCCGAAGCAAGCTAAAGCTTGAACTCATTAGCATCATTGCGATGAAACACTAGTAGTTCATCATGGTGATTGCGATGGATAAAGGCGCTTTAACTTGTCACGCGCATCCGTGACCGAAAAGCGCCAGTCGATGGTCGCCTGCTTTTCATTACGCTCTTTCTCCCACGCGGCGATT
>JACCTF010000214.1 GCA_013812565.1 Pyrinomonadaceae bacterium
CGCATCGAAGGCGCGAACGGGCAATCTGATTATGAAGCAGGCATCATTGTGATTGCGACGGGAACCCGACCATCCGTCTCCTCTGCCGTTCCGCTCAATAATCGGACGATTCTTAATAGTGACCAGATCTTCGCAATGCCCTCGATCCCGAAGACGCTGATTGTGGTCGGCGGCGGGGTGATCGGCGTGGAATATGCCTCGATGTTCGCTGCCCTCGGAGTGAGAGTGATCCTCATTGAGAAACGGCCCAAACTTCTGGAATTTGCCGATTCAGAGATGGTCGAAGCGCTCTGTTATCACCTGCGCGATAACCGCGTAACGCTGCGTCTCAACGAGGAGGTGGAAAGCGTCGAAGAGGCTTCGGACGGCGGGGTGGTCGCAAACCTCAAAAGCAAGAAGAAGATTTCCGGCGATGTCCTGCTGTACGCCGTTGGCCGACAGGGAAATGTTGACGACTTGGATTTAGCAGCGGCGGGTTTGGATGCAGATGCTCGCGGGCGCATCTCGGTCGATGATCAATACCGCACCGCGCAGTCGCATATCTTTGCGGTCGGAGATGTGATCGGGTTTCCCAGCCTCGCCTCGGTCTCAATGGAGCAGGGCCGAATTGCAATGGGACATGCAACCGGTTCGGTTATTCATTCCGATCCGGCTAACTATCCCTACGGCATATACACGATTCCAGAAATCTCATTCGTCGGAAAGACCGAGGAGCAACTCACCGATGAAGACGTGCCCTATGAAGTCGGCCTCGCTTACTACCGCGAAATAGCTCGCGGCCAAATTCGCGGCGACACCACGGGCCGCCTGAAGCTGATCTTTCATCGTGAAACGAGAGAGATTCTCGGAGTTCACATCATCGGCGAAGGAGCTTCCGAATTGCTACATATCGGCCAAGCGGTGTTGATCCTGAAGGGCACCATGGATTACTTCGTCGACACGGTATTTAACTATCCAACGCTTGCCGAATGCTACAAGGCCGCGGCCTTCAACGGTCTCAACAAACTGGCAAGATTTAATTAGTGACAAGTGACAGGTGACGAGTGACAAGTTAAAACCTTCTTCTTGCTTGTCACTCGTCACTTGTCACTTCTTTTGAGAGGTGAACGTATGACGCGGAAAGTTGGCGTAGTGGCAGCGGAGCATATCGCTGTCGGCTTAGTGGATAGTAATGAGATCGTGGGATCGAGCCGTATCTATCCGGAGAGAGGGACTGAGGCTGATTACCTGGAGGGGATGCCGACTGAAGAAATCGTGCAACACATTGCGCGGCAGATCGAGATCATCAGCGAGGGGCACGAGATAGAAGCCATCGGGATCGGCTTTCCGGGAATTATTCGTGAGGGCGTGATAGAGGAGTCTCCGAACCTTCAGCAAACCAAAGGGCAAAACCTTGAACGTGCGTTGACCGAGTTGCTGAGCCAGAGAGGTCTGAACGGATTTGTTCACGTGCTGAACGACGCCGACGCGATGGCTGCGGGGATTGCGGCCACTCATGGGCAACTTGATAAAGTAATCCGCGTCTGGACGCTTGGCAGTGGCATCGGATTCGGACGTTACCCACAAGTGGGCGGCGCGGGAGAGAACGGTCATTCCATTGTGACGCTTGACTCGAAAGAGCGGTTCTGCGGCTGCGGCGGTGTAGGTCATCTAGAGGGGATCATGGGCCACCGCGCGATGCGACTTCGCTTTCTCGATATGGAACCGGAAGAGGTATTTGATCATGCGCGCACGGGCGACGAACGGTGCGGCGCTTTTGTAAAACTCTGGCACAGGGCACTGGCCGCAGCCACGGCGACCAGCATACATCTCGATGGCCCAGGGAAGTTCTTCGTCTCCGGCCCAAACGCGAGGTTCATTCAAACCGGCACGCTACAGCTTTACCTGCAGGAGATGGTGAAGATGAGTCCTTTGCAGGGGAGTACGATTGAAGTGGTCTCGACCAGCGATGAAGTCGCTATCATTGGCGCAGCGGTCAGCGCCGCACACGCCGCCCAAGCTCCCGGCAACGGCATCAGCTCCCCACCGGCACGTGGATAGAGCTTTATATTAGACGAGGTCTATTTCAGTTCAATGTGGCAAGTAGCAGTTCGCCACAGAGAGCACAGAGAGCGCGCGTAGAGTGAGGAAAGTGTCTGGCTATAACACGGAACGCGTGCCGGGCAGGCGAACCATCGTATCAAGAAGGTGTTCGAGGATAGCCTCTGCATCCGTACAAAGGCCTGAGTGAACCGGCGAGGTTTGAATAATCGTGCTGCGCGGGGCAACGAGCCAGTGAAAGCGCGCCCGCTGTGGTAACTGTCCGATGGGTCCCGCATGAGTTCCCCCGGCACATATCAACGGAATGGTTCTCAAATAAGTTTGAATAATCTCCTGATCGAGAAGGGGATCGAGCGCGGCGAGCCGTCGCTAACTTCACTAAGTAAGGAGAAACGCTAATGTCCCGAGCCACTCTTCCACCGAGTTCACCAATGTTGATGTTTACCAGCGCCGTCTTGTTACTGATGGGCAGCTTGCTACTCGCGGCAGTCCTCATTGTTCCAGTTCGAACCGCAGCGCAGTCCGCTCCGGCCTTGCCGAAGCCATGGGTTAGTCAGGACATCGGCGGCGTTGCCATTCCGGGTGAGGCCAAACACTCAGACGGTGCTTTTACCATCAAGGGAACCCTAGACATCTGGGACACGAGCGACGGATTTCACTTCGTCCATCAACCGCTCGAAGGCGATGCCGAGATTATCGTCCGCGTCACGAGCGTCGAGAATACCAACGAGCATGCCAAGGCCGGGGTGATGATTCGCGAAACGCTGGCGGCGGACGCAAAGCACGCCACGATGGTCGTCACGCCCGTAGACGGCGTGCAGTTCCTGCGGCGACATGCGACAGGCAATCTCACCACACCCACGAACCCGCGCATCAACAAAGGAAGATTGCCGTACTGGGTCAGGCTAGTGCGCAAGGGCGATCAGTTCAGCGGCTTTGAATCAACGGACGGAGCGAACTGGATGCCGACGGGCACGGATACAATCCCCATGAACCGTCGTGCGTACATCGGATTGGTCGCTTCATCGCACCAGAAGTTGGTCGCAGCCACCTCGACACTTGACCGTGTGGCTGTGAAGATGAGTGGAACGAATCAATCATCGGCGCGTCTTAAAGTACAAAGCCATGTCACCATCTTCGATATTAAGAGCAGAAAAAAGCAGGTGCTCTACACATCTCCGCGCCTATTCGAAGCCCCGAACTGGTCGCCTGATGGCAAGCATTTGGTGTTAAATTCGGAAGGCAAACTGTGGCGCTTGAGCGTGACGGGCGGCGAACCGGAGATAATCCCGATGGGGTCGATCAAGGCGGTCAACAACGATCACGGGATTTCACCGGACGGACGTGAACTGGTCGTCTCAGCCAACGGCGGGCCAATCTTCATCATGCCTTTCTCAGGCGGGGAGCCGCGCCGCGTCACTGAACAGTCGCCGAGCTACTATCACGGATGGTCGCCGGACGGTAAAAACCTGGCCTATGTTGCGAAGGATGGGGGAGAAACTCACTACGACATCTTCGGCGTTTCGGTTGAAGGTGGAACTCCCAAGCGACTTACGACAAACCGGAGCCATGAGGACGGCCCTGATTACTCGCCGGACGGGCGATGGATCTACTTCAATTCAGACCGCGCCGGTGGGCCAGGTTACGGAGACATCTGGCGCATCCCGGCGGGCGAGGGCGGTGACGCGAAGGCTGAGCAGATCACTAATGATGACTATGTGGATTGGTTCCCGCATCCGTCACCCGACGGCAAGTGGCTCGTCTTTCTCTCTTATCAGAAGGGGACCGAAGGACATCCCGCTAACAAAGATGTCGTATTACGCATGATGCCATTGCCCGGCGCAGAATCGGGGTCGAAACCGGACAACGGAAAGATCGTCGAGCTGATAAAACTCTTCGGCGGACAAGGCACAATCAACGTCACGTCCTGGTCGCCCGACAGTCGCCGCTTCGCCTATGTGAGTTATTCAGTAATCAAGTAGCCAGCGAGATTGTAAAGGAGAGGGATGAGAAAACTAACGAAACACCTGCTATGCGTTTTCACACTAATCGCAATGACAGCTTCGGTCGAACAGGCTGTTGCCCAAAACCCCGGAAAGTTAGGCGACAATGTAGTAGTGCATATCGCTCTGGTGGTGCGCGACATCAACAAGTCTGCGAAAGCCTACGCAGATCTGTTCGGGGTAGAAGTTCCCAAGATTTCCGTCACCGATCCGCTTGAGAAGACACGCCTGCAGTTTCGCGGAGAACCGACTCAGGCACTGGCTAAGCTGGCCTTTCTTCGTTTGGAGAACATTACAATAGAGTTAGTTGAGCCCGTCGGTGGTCCGAGCACGTGGCGAGAATTCCTGGAGATGAAGGGGGAAGGGGTGCACCACATTGCTTTCAGGGTCAAAGGAATGGAGGAGAATATCGCGCTGCTGGAGAAGCAAGGCGGCAAGCTGATTCAAAAGGGTGATTTTATCGGAGGCAGTTACGCTTACGTCGATCTGACGCGGCAACTCGGAGTGATTGTGGAGTTGCTAACAAGCGCAAACAAGAAGTGACGGCTAGGCAGTCAAACGAGCCTGACCGTATGCTGCCGATTGCCGACGGCAAGCCACTCATAAATTACCCGCTCAACACGGGTCGCGAGCTTTTCATGAGCAAGGGCTGAACCGGGTCGTTCGCCCCGATACAGATGTCTTAAGATAGCTCACTTTATTATCGTTAGGTGCTCTTTCGCGTTCGTCACACTCACTCCTGAGGAGATTTTATTCATGAACCGTCGAGATTTTCTGCAGACCAGTGCTGGGCTAACTCTATCCACCGCTGGGGGCCGCGCCGTTGAGGGCTACGCCGCCGAGTTCGCAAGTCAGAAACCGCGTGTCGGCCTAATCGGCTGCGGCTGGTACGGCAAATGCGACTTGTTCCGACTGATCCAAGTTGCGCCAATCGAGGTCGTGTCACTGTGCGACGTGGACAAGATGATGCTGGCCGAGGCCGCCGGAATGATCGCAGAGCGGCAAGCGTCGAAGAAGAAGCCGCGGACTTACGGCGACTACCGCCAGATGCTTAAGGAGCGTGACCTGGACATCGTGCTCGTCGCCACCCCAGACCATTGGCACGCCCTGCCGATGATTGCCGCCGTCGAGGCCGGGGCTGACGTTTATGTCCAGAAGCCGATCAGCGTGGATGTAGTTGAGGGCCAGGCGATGGTGGCCGCCGCACGCAAGCACAAGCGGGTCGTGCAGGTCGGCACGCAGCGGCGCAGCACGCCGCACATCGTCGAGGCCCGCGATCAGGTGGTTCGTGAGGGTAAGCTCGGTAAGATCGGTCTGGTTGAGGTCTATTGTTATTACCATATGCGCTCGCGCGATAACCCGCCAGACATTGCGCCGCCTGAGCACCTGGACTACGAGATGTGGACCGGACCGGCGCCGATGAGGCCGTATAATAAGTTGGTCCATCCGCGAAGCTGGCGGGCGTTTACGGAATATGGCAACGGAATTATGGGCGATATGTGCATACACATGCTGGATATGGTCCGCTGGATGTTGGAACTGGGTTGGCCGAAGCGCATCTCATCGACGGGCGGAATTTTGGTCGAGAAGAACAGCAAGTCCAACATCCCCGACACACAAACTGCCACCTTTGACTTCGACAATATGAAAGTGGTTTGGCAGCATCGCACCTGGGGGCACCCCGATGACCCGAAGTACCCATGGGGCGCAACTCTCTACGGCGACAAAGGCACGCTCAAGGTGAGCGTAAACAGTTACGACTTCACGCCAATAGGCGAGGGCCAGCCGATTCATCGCGATGTTGTTTACGAGTTGGAGCAGTATCCTGAAGATAAGACAGAGAAGGATTTGGAGCGCCATGTCGCCCCGGCTATTCGGCGTCACATGCAAGACTTTCTGGGTGCAATTGCGTCACGCGGGCGGCCAGTGGCCGACATTGAGGAAGGTCACATCTCAACCACAAGCTGTATCTTGGCTAACCATGCGCTGCAGGTCGGCCGAACGTTGACCTGGGACGCTGAGCGACAACGGATCGTAGGAGACGAAGATGCGAGTAAGCTGCTGCGCCGACCGTACCGTCAACCGTGGATTCACCCTGAACCTAATCGAATCTAAACTGAATTAGGAGAGGCTATGTGGCTTTGCCTGATATGTTCGATGATGAGAATTCAAGGCTATTCTGAATAAGTCATGCTTCGATCATTTCAGCGACGCGGAGAATAGTCAAAGCCCGGCTGTGCTCTCCCCTTCACAGCCGGGCTTTTACACACGGTCGCCTGCTGATTTCTCAAGCGCGACAACCGATCCTAAATATAATCTGTTGCTCGCCTCTTAGAAGCGACGATGATCCTTCTTGCGGATCTTGTAGGTGTAGATACCAGCACCTGCACCGCCCGTGATCGCGCCGATTGCCGCACCCTTCTTCCCGCCGATCAACCCGCCAAGAATAGCACCACCGGCCGCACCGCCCGCCGTAGTGATCTTGTCGCGGTGCTTTTGCCAGACAGAGCGATCATCACCATAGTAATCGTCGTAAGAGCGCCGCGAACGATCATAGCGGTTCTGCTGCTCGGCCGAATATGTTCGGTCACGGTAACGTTTGTTGCGTGTTTGCGCACCGGCCGGAAGTGCGGCGGCCATGAGCACAACTAAACAAAGGAAAGTAGCTAACAAGTTCTTCATAACTGATCCTCCATTCTTAGTCTTGGCTTAAAGCAACGAGCATGCCACTGTCCTTCTCATAACGAGTGGAAGCCGAAGGATGCGTTATTAGGGACTTTGATTGAAGCTTTATAAAGTGTAAGTTGAAGGGGAGAACATTAGAGGTAAGGACAAGAGCTACCTTTTGGTGTGGGAAATAGTCGTTGTCATGAAGCTTTTGGTATGTTCATATGCGTTTCACCAAGCCGGTGTTAGTCGCCTCGGTATTACGCACAAGCACAAGGACGAGAATTATCCCGACAAGCGGTATCATGCTCGCCGCGATCAAGATCGGTTCGAAGGAATAACGATCAGAAATGTAGCCGATTAAATAGGTGGAAATAATTGTTCCTATCCCTGCGCCCGTGCCGCTCATTCCGCTCACCGTCGCAACGGATTCGCTCCTGTACAAGTC
>JACCTF010000945.1 GCA_013812565.1 Pyrinomonadaceae bacterium
ATCGTTTGCTTGCCGAGCGACTCGGTAACAGGTTTGTGCCTGGGAAAAGTTGAGTGACTTAACTCGTTACTTGAAGCGATCATCGGAAAAGAACCTAAAGGTGGCAGGGTTCTTTTCAACTCCTTCGACATCAAAGCATCAGCCTTTTCAGAGAAGTTAAAGTTATAGTCCCGGCCCCCCGGCAAGCTGAATTTGTAGCTAATACTACCGGGTAAACTGAATTTGAAGTTAACAACGGTTTCGGTTTTACCCGTTCCAGTGTTGGAGTTCCCCGGCATAGTGCGCCATCGTTTGACTGCATCAACGGCGGCCTGCCGCAGCGGCGAAGGCCCTTCAGTAGCTGTGGCTGAAACGATTTCGCCCGCTTCGTTGATCACAACCCGCACCGCCACGTCTCCCTCTATCCCGGCAGCCTTGGCATCGGGCGGATAGTGTGGTCGCCCGTGTGATCCAGCATTGAGAATGGGCGTGCGGCTGCCTCCATTCGACATACTGAACGCTAAACTCTCTGGTTTGAAATTGAAGTTGGGCGGGGCGAGTTTCCGCGCTATTCGACTGCGCGGATCGAGAACATAGTTGATGCCTGCCACTGGGTCGTTGATAAAGATCGTTTGTGGTACGTCGCCGTTCGTCGCAAACGGACCGATATGGTTGAGCGCTTGTTCGCGTCGCGTGCGTCCCTCACCGTCCCGGTAAACAGAGGCGGCGATTTTACGAACGATGCGATTGCCATCAGCGAGCGTCTGGATGGTTTCCGTCACAGCTTCCGCCGAGTAGGCTGCTCCTTTGACAACCTTGTTATCGAAGCTCATCTCCGAGGAGATGAAATTGAAGTTAACTGCGCCCACGATGCCCATCATCGCTTCCGGCGGAAGCGGAGTGCCCTCGGTTGCAATGACGACGTCGCGCTCCCTTATAACGTTCTGCTGTGCACTTGGCCGTGCCTTATCCTGAGCAAGGATGCCTGTGCCAGTCGCTAACAATGAGAGCGTGAGCGTAGTGCTCGCAAGCCATTCTTTATAAGTCTTCATGCTATTTTCCTTTCTCGAAAGTCTTCGACATTCAATCTGTAAGCTGCGTTGTTACTTGAGCAGTAGTCTTTGTTAGTTGTTCGTAACAAACCGAACTGCACGCGCCACTCCGTCTTCGCCAAGCAGCACATCGGCTTTGATCGGTTCATCAGCGCGCTCCTCGTTCATCGGTAGGCCGAACGAGACAAGGGCCGAGCGTGGTAGTTCGACGCGCACCACCTGGCCGCTCTCCAATGAATCGAAGTTGCTTCCTGCAACTAACGGCAGAAAAGCTGTTGCCACCTCTTGCATCTCAGAACCTCTGACAGGTTCCCTAACTAAACTCGGATCGACATTGGATATACCGCTTCGGTGCGGGCGGGGTGTACTGCGGCGTGTGCTTCGCGCCGCACGAACGATTAACGGTTGAGGCGCATCTTTTTGCTTGCCGGTCATCGATTCGGGAATGGTCTTCATACTTGAAGGCGCTTGTTCGTCCGATGTAACAATGTCGATGGTCGGTTTTAATTGCGGCGCGTATGCCTCTCGCGCCCCTTGATCGGGCACTATTGACCAACGTTGCCAGCGGAGCGTTGTCAGCACTACCAGCACCAACACCGCAGCGGCTGCCGTCAGCGCCCAACGCACCCAGTGCCGCTGTGCGCTTGCTGATGTAAGCGCGACCGGGCTGGAAGTAAACAAATTCACCTTGGCACGTTCGCGGAACATCGTGCGGAGCGCTGCTTCCGTATGCGCCGGCGCGCGTTCCATGCTCGCGCTCGCTGCAAAGGCGCGGAGACCAGAGGTCAGTTTGCACTGATCGGCAAAGCGCGCCGTACACACAGCACACGCCTTAATGTGAGACAGTCCATTCTCTCTCGCCACAGCATCCATCATTTGATCGCGCGCGAGGTCGTTGATGATCAATTCAAATTTTTCACAGTTCATGCTAAGCACCTCGCCGAATTGACCTTGGGTGAAGCTTGATCCTGTTGCTGGGTGGCGCGCAGTTTAACGACGAGCAGAGCGCGCCCGCGATGTAGCCGCGAGCGGATGGTGCCGACGGCGCAGTCGAGCACCGCGGACGCTTCCGCATAACTCATTTCATGAAGATCACACAGCACGACTACCTCACGATAGCGCGCGGGCAACGCCAGCACCGCCGCGCGAACTTGTTCGATCATCTCACGACGCGCCAACTCGCTCAGCGGATCATCGCGCACAATCAACCCTTCTTCAGCGCCCCCGGATGTATCGTCCTCAGCGTCATCACCAATCTGTATTTGGCAGCGGTCTCGCCCGAGGTAGCGCAATACATAGTTGCGCGCCACTCCGTACAAGTATGTTGAAAGCGCACCTCTCGCTGCATCGTAACGAACAGCTTCGCGCATCAGCACCATAAACACCTCTTGCGTGACATCTTCGGCGATAGTTGCCGAGCCGCTCATCTGGAGGGCGAAACGATAGACCCGGTTCTCGTGTCGCCGGTATAGGGTAACGAAAGCGTCTTCACTGCCAGCCACCATTAGCTGCAATAGTTCCACATCACTGGGAGTTGCGGGGTCTGCCATCGCCTCACTTCAAACGATCAACTTTCTGCTGTCGTTGATGATTCGCGTGCGGGACACGGATAGTTCCAAAATGTGGAAGCGAAAAGTTGGCAAAAGGCGCTTCGGTCAAAGGCGCTACCGGCGAGCATGTATCATATGGCAGCTTGGATGAGGGTAAATAGGCTTTGGTGAGGTGGCGGTTTGCTTACCGGGAAGATTTACGTCGCTGCTTCGTGTGGTCGGCCCGCGAGCAGCGCAACCGTATGACGAAGAACCGGCTCGATAACGGCAAAGCATTCACGCACACCCGCGGGCGAGCCGGGAAGGTTAACGATCAACGTGCCAGAACGTATGCCACAGACGGCGCGTGAAAGTATTGCCGTCGGAGTTTGCTTCATAGTCTCAAAGCGCATCGCTTCCGCCAGTCCCGGCACTTCTCTTTCTATAACGGCGCGCGTCGCTTCCGGTGTATTATCGCGCGGAGCGACGCCCGTGCCGCCGGTTGTCACAATAAGATTTACGCCGCGATGATCAGCATAAGCGCGCAACTTGTCTGCCAACGGTTCGAGATCGTCCGGCAACACTTCCGTCGCCACAATCTCTGCACTCATCCCTCTCAGCAATCCGACGAGCACCAACCCGGACTTATCCTCTTGTTCACCACGGGCGCAACGATCACTGACAGTAATTACAACCGCGCGGAGCTCGATAGA
>JACCTF010000947.1 GCA_013812565.1 Pyrinomonadaceae bacterium
GGTGAGGCCGCCGATGGGACCTGAGAATCCAAGCCGCCCATCGGCTTTGTACAACGCGATGATCGCGCCGCTTGTACCATATGCTCTGCGCGGCGCAATCTGGTATCAAGGCGAATCGAACGCAAGCCGCGCTTATGAATACCGCACGTTGTTTTCCGCGATGATTGAGGATTGGCGCTCACAGTGGAAGCAAGGCGACTTCCCGTTTCTCTTCGTGCAACTCGCGCCGTTTATGAAGATCGAACCAGAGCCACGCGAGAGCAACTGGGCTGAACTACGTGAAGCGCAACTTCTAACAACCTCGCGCGTGCCGAAGACCGGGATGGTCGTAATCACCGACGTCGGAGAAGAAGACGACATCCATCCGCAGCAAAAAGCGCCCGTTGGAGAACGACTCGCAGTGGCTGCGCGCGCAATCGCCTACGGCGAGCGCATCGAGTATTCCGGCCCGATCTATTTGAGTATGAAGATCGACGGAGGTCGTGCGGTCCTCAGTTTCAAGCACACGGGGCGCGGGCTTGAAGCACGCGGCGGTAAACTACAAGGCTTTGCCATCGCCGGGCCGGACAACAAGTTCGTTAGTGCCGAAGCGAGGATCGAAGGAGATAAAGTGGTTGTCGAGAGTTCGCAAGTCAAGCAGCCTGTCGCCGTGCGATATGGCTGGGCCAACTATCCTGTGGTCAACCTGTGGAACAAAGACGGTCTGCCCGCGTCCCCTTTTCGCACTGATGATCTGCCGATGCTGACCAAACCAAAGAGTGATGCGGCATCAAGGTAGAGGGCAGCAGGAAGCAGACCGCGCTGTTGCCGCACTCACGAAAAAACTTCTGCCCTGTTTCAATACCGTTATTCAAATCTGGAAAGAGTTATCGGAGCGTCCGCTTGACCATGTCAACCAGGACAATTTCAGGTTGCCTCGAAGCTTATCTTCTAGAGTGATTCTCACATGAGGGTCACGCAAGTCTCATTTAATACAGAGTACACCGAGACGTAAAGGTTTCTCTCTCTGTGCATACTCTGTGTTCTCTCCGGCCCCTGTGGTGAGGTGCAGTCTTCAGTAGCATGCAACCAGCAGACGCACCGTGTGCCATTCTCATGTAGTTAGATTCATCGTATTCATCCCCACTAGCGGCCGCTTCAAATGCTTGTTCTCATGATCAATCATCATGGCGGGTTAGGCATGTAATCGCTTCCATCCACTTAAAGTTATGTAACCGAAAGCCCGCGCCGCACGTCCATACATAAAAGGCGACTAAATAAGTCACTAAGACGGAACATGCTAGTAACCACAAGATGAAACCATCCAAGCATTTGTCTATTACATTATTTTTGCTTTGCCGGCAGATGTCTAACAGGGTTGGTTTATATGTGCAGGGCTGTCACGGTGAATGAGGTGGACGACAAGTCTAAAGTCGTACCAACCACCAACTCACCGCCGCTTCATGATACAACTGAGTCGTCGGACGATGCTCTCGTCGCAGCAACTCTGGATGGGGACGAGACGGCCTTTGAGCAATTGTTTGAGCGTCACCGTCGCTTTGTTGCTCATACCGCAGGACGGTTTTTCCGCAGGCGCGAGCAGATCGAAGAAATCATTCAAGAAACGTTTACCAAAGTCTACTTCGCGCTTCCGAGTTATCGTGGCGCGGAGGGTAGATCCTTCCCCGCGTGGCTGCGGCGGATCGCTGTTAACACGGCTTACGATGAACTCCGGCGGATGCAGAGACATCCTGAAAGTCTGGTCAGCGAACTCACCGAGGATGAAACCAGATGGCTTGACGCGCAGATGCACGAGAGTAGCGGCGTCAAAGATGCTGAAGCAAACGTCATTGCGCGTGATCTGGCGAACAAGCTGCTCGACCGGCTGGATGCAGATGACCGTCTCGTGCTGACTCTGCTCGACGGCGAGGATTGCTCAACCGCCGAGATTGCAAGGATCACTGGGTGGTCAATTGCGAAAGTGAAAGTGCGCGCACACCGGGCACGGAAAAGTTTACGCCGTGTACTGCAAAAGTTTATGTAACCAGGCCGCCGCAGTCAGCGTCTCTATCCATGGCAAGCGGCTAACAGGCGGAAGTCACCGATGAAGAATTTATTGTTCTGGAAAATAAAGAATCGAAAGCAGGAAGCACAGCTCGACCATATCGGACGAGAATTGGTGCGCGCCGCTTCTGCTAATCGGGAAGACTTGGAAGCTGCTCACTCCGCGCCGTTCCTCTATGCGCGTATTCGCGCTGCGGTCGCTAAAAAGCAGAAAGCCGATGCTGAGGTGAGAGATTTTTCCTTCTCAATGTTCGCCGTCATGAGACATGCCGTGCCCATGATGATCGTGATCGCTTTTGCTTCCGTGCTGCTCTTGTTTACAGGAGCCTTCACGGCCGGGATGAACACCCCGGATGAAACCGCGACGAACTTTGATAGAGTCGTGTTGGACGAAGACAACCTTCCATTATCAAGTGATGAAGTGCTTTCCACGATCATCGCGGGCCACCATAACGACGACGATGGTGAGGGGGATCAGCGATGACCCTGCAAGGCAAAGCGCGTCTGAAAATCTGGCTTGCACTACTAAGCGTCTTCGCACTCGGCGCGATGACCGGCGGGGCGCTCGACCGTGTGCATTGCATGCGCAGTCAACACGGGGCGCGTGGTCGGCACGAGGGCAGAGCCGATCGCTTCTTTCAAGAATTACAAAACGATCTCTCCTTGACCGATGAACAGTCGAACTCAGTCCGCCGGATCATCGACGAGACACGTAACGAGTACCACACGCTGCGCCAAGAGGTGCGTCCGCGCTACGACGCAATACGACAGCGGGAACGTGCCGAGATACGCGCCTTGCTCTCAGTAGAACAACAGCAACAATTTGATCAGCTCACTGAGCGAATCGATGCCAGACATCGCAAGCATGGTGATTGACTCAAGAAGTCAACACAACCGATGCAAAAGCATTGCATCATCAACTATTCATTAACAGGATTAATAAAAATGTACGCAGTGCGAAAAGTATTCAAGCAAATTTCTATGGTGATGTTCGCCATATTGTTATGTGTTATCTCAACGCTTGGGCAGCAATCAACAGGCACGCTCCGGGGTCAGCTTACAGATCAGTTCGGTGCGGCCATTGTCGGTGCTACGGTGATAGTGGCAGATGCGGCCGGTGTCGAACGAAATGCAACAACGAACGGTGAAGGCGCTTATGTGTTAGGTGGACTCGCGCCAGGGTCATACACGGTGCGCGCGACGGCGAACGGTTTCGCGCTTTACGAGAAGGCGGGGGTGGAAGTTCCAGCGGGACGCCCTGCCACGCTTAACATCAGCTTGAGCGTGTCGATTGCGGAAGAACAGGTCACGGTTGGCGCCGAAGCGCCTCTGAACACCGATGCGGAGAACAACGCGAGCGCGCTTGTGCTGAGAGGCTCGGACTTGGAGACCTTGCCGGACGATCCTGAAGATTTAGCCGCCGCACTACAGGCGCTTGCCGGGCCATCAGCCGGACCGAACGGCGGACAAATCTTTATTGATGGCTTTACGGGCGGCAGGCTTCCGCCGCGTGAATCGATTCGCGAAATCCGCATTAACCAAAATCCATTCGCCGCCGAATACGACCGGCTCGGCTTTGGGCGCGTTGAGATTTTGACTAAGCCGGGCACGGACAGATTGCGAGGCCAGGTCTCCTTCGAGTTTGAGGACGAAGCTTTAAACTCGCGCAATTCGTTCGCCCCGAACCGCGCGCCGTTTCAGTCGCGCGAGTTCGGCGGCAACCTCGGCGGCTCGCTCTTCAAGAATAAAGCTTCATTCTTTCTCGACTTCGAGCGGCGCAGTATTGACGACAACGCGGTGATAAACGCGCTTGTCCTTGATCCGTCGCTGAATATCTCCAGATTCCCCTTAGCGGTGGTTACGCCGAATTACCGGACAACCTTCAGCCCGCGCTTTGATTACCAGTTGAATTCGACGAACACGCTGATTGGGCGCTACAGCTACGCACGTTCCGGCGGCGAGAATAACGGCGTCGGAAATTTCGATCTGCTGTCGCGCGCCTTTAACAGCGCAAGCACGGAGCACACCGTTCAACTCACCGAGACCGCCGTGCTCAATTCCTCTGTGGTAAATGAAACGCGCTTCCAGTTTATCCGTCGCCGCAGCACGGAAGAGGGCGATAACTCTCAGCCGACGATCAGGGTGCTTGACGCCTTTACGGGAGGTGGCGCAGGTGTCGGTTTGGCCTTCTCAAATGAAGACCGCTACGAATTGCAGAACTATACATCATTTAGTTTGGGCAACCATGCGCTAAAAGCCGGGGGCAGACTGCGCGGGTCGCGACTCGCCGATTCATCGCCGAACAACTTCGCTGGCACATTCACCTTTACGTCGATTGAACAATACCGGGATACGCTGCTTGACCTGCCCGGTGTACGTCCCCGCCAGTTCACGATTGCGGGCGGCGATCCTCTCGCAAGAGTTAGTCAAATAGACTTCGGCGCGTTTGTGCAAGATGATTGGCGCGTGCGCCCCAACCTGAGCTTGAGCCTCGGACTGCGCTACGAAACGCAGACAAACATCAATAGTAATTTTAACTTCGCGCCGCGCTTCTCGTTCGCCTACTCCCCGGGCGCGAGCGGGCAGGGAAGACCCTCGACGGTCATCCGCGGCGGCTTCGGCATCTTCTATGATCGCTTGGGCGAGAACCTCGTCTTACAAGCCTCGCGCTTCAACGGCATCAATCAACAGCAGTTCGTCGTGACCGATCCGAGCATTTTAGATGGGGTCACGTTCACGCAGAACGGTGTGGGGAATGTGCCGACGGTGGATACGCTCAACAGCTTTGCATTGCCGCAGACAGTGCGTCGCCTCGCCGATGATCTACAAGCTCCGTACACGATCCAAACAGCGCTTAGCATCGAGCGGCAACTGCCTTTTAATACGACCCTCTCGGCGACATATCTCAACGCACGCACGCTGCATCTACTGCGCTCGCGCAATATCAACGCGCCGCTTCTCGGCGTGAACGGAAACCTGGTGCGACCTCTCGGAGATGTCGGCAACATCTACCAGTATGAGTCGTCGGGACGCTTCAATCAGAATCAACTGATCTTCAATCTCCGAAGCCAGTTCAATCGAAACGTTTCCGTGTTTGCAAACTACGCCCTGGGCAAAGCGAACAGCGATACGGACGGCGTGGGAACCTTCCCGGCTAATCCTTACGACTTGACGGGTGAGTACGGCCGGTCATTGCTCGACATTCGTCATCGGTTTGTGGTGGGAAGCAGTGTGACCATGCCGTGGAACGTGCGGTTGAGTCCCTTCGTCATCTTTCGCTCCGGCGTGCCCTATAACATCACGTCGGGCGAAGACCTAAACGGCGACACGCTCTTCGCCGAGCGTCCGGCATTCGCTACAGACCTCGCCGACCCGGATGTTGTTAACACACGCTTTGGCGCGTTCGACACAACTCCGACGCTTGGACAAGCGATCATCCCGCGCAACTTTGGTGAAGGACCGAATTACTTCGTAGTTAATCTACGAGCGAGCAAAACTTTAGGCTTCGGCGCTGGGGCAGGTAGCGGTGCTGCATCGCATGGTGGCGGTGGCGGTCGCGGGGGAAGGGGTGGGGGTGATCCTTTTGGCGGTGGGGGCGGGGGAGGGGGTGGCTTCGGCGG
>JACCTF010000963.1 GCA_013812565.1 Pyrinomonadaceae bacterium
TAAGCGAGACGGCGATGCTGATCGTTGGATTTTGTCCGGTAAACTGAAATCCGCCTTCTAATAAACGATTGTAGATTTCATTAACGTGAAGCGGAAAGCCTGCTTCACGCAGCAGCAGCGCGGCGGCCTGTGGGATCGTGCGGTCAAGGAACCGCTCGCTCTGCGGTTCCGCATGCGAATGCACCGGCGGCACGTTGTAACGCGCGCCGCTTACCTGTCCACCCATAGCTCCCGACATGGCGATTGGCGCGGCCTTGGTTGCTTCTTGCCGCGTATCGTGACGCAGGGCGAATTCGATCTCGGCGTCCGACGGGGTTGTGGTTGAAGCAATGTTTGTGTTGAGCATTGATGACATGATGCGGAACATCGCAGCCTCGGTTTGATTGGCAATTGCATCCATCTCTCCGAGTTCAGTCCGCACCTTCTCAGCCTCTGCTTCGAGTTCGGTAAGCCTAGCCGCGAGGCGCGTGCGTGTGGCACGCGCTTGACGCAAGCTTTGCTCAAGCGTCGCGAGGAGATTTTCGTCTGGCATCTGTTTGTATGCGAATTGGCAAAATTAAAGATCAAACTTTATTAACACTCTCGTTCGAGCATGCAAGCTGGAATCGACAGTAGAGAATCTAGATACTTCGAAGGAGGCAAACAGTCAAGGGAATTCTTAGCTCTCTCGGCAAATTCATTGGCGCGTCGGCGCGCACGATCCAGCGCGCCCGTCTGCTCGGTGGCACGAGTGAGTAGCGAGCGGGGCCATTCCTCGTAACTTCCTTCACGCATCACGGTTTGGACGGCCGCACGTTTTGATTCATCTTCTTCAAGCAGGTAGATCAGCGGCAGCGTCAGTTTGCCTTCCAGCAGATCAACCCCCACAGGCTTACCAAGCGCATCATCCGTTGCAGTGAAGTCAAGCAGATCGTCGATGAGTTGGAAGGCCGTACCTAAATTCATACCGTAATCGCTCAGCGCCTCTTGCTCGGACGCACTGCATCCGCCGAGTATCGCTCCGATCTCGCAACATGCGCTGAACAGGAAGGCGGTTTTGCGTTTCAGGATGTCGAAGTATTGTTCTTCAGACAGGTCAGCCCGCCCAAGCAGTGTTAGTTGGATCAGTTCGCCCTCGGTCATCTTACGCGTGACGGCTGTGAGGATGTCCAAAATCGGCAGCGAACGCTCTGCCAGACTGGTTTCAAAAGCTGACATGTAAAGCCAGTCGCCCATTAGCACAGCCGTCTGATTGCCGAAGCGACTATTAACTGAAGGCTGATTGCGGCGCGTCTCGGCGTTGTCAATGATGTCGTCATGCACGATTGTCGCGGTGTGTAGAAACTCCATCACTGCGGCCATCCGAATCACGTTGTGCTCGGCGGCACGTCCCCCGACTGCATAGTTAGACAAAAGGAGCAGGGCGGGGCGCACACGCTTGCCTCCCGACGCGCGAAGATACTCTGTGAGAAAGGAAATAATTTGGATGTCGGAGCGGGACTGACGTTCAAACTCCTCTTCAACCATGTCCAACTCCGCTGCTATACAACTAAACATGTGTCGTATTGAGAGGGGCGGCTCTTCAATCGCAGCTAGATGTCCGGACTCTTGCATAGAAGTTTGGTACTTGCTCTTTCTTCAAGAAGTAGAGGGTTATGTTACAGGACTCATTGAGAGACTCGTAATGCTAGTAACTAAAGTAGTGACTGACGACAGTTGTTCGATAACGTCAGAGTTGCAAAGTCTGCTATCCGATTTGTGGAGTTTCAACTTGCTTCGGTGGTCCCTTAACTTCAAATCGCAAACTTCGTACTCCGAACCGTCGCTTGATGATCTCTCCCTGATCATGCTTTGCTTCACGCTTCTAGTTAGAACGGTAGTTTGTAAATTGCATATCAATGCCGAAATCTTTGGCCCGAAGTTTCGCGATAACATCTTGCAAAGTGTCGCGGTCGCGGCCCGTGACACGCACCACATCGCTTTGAATGGCCGCCTGCACCTTCACCTTCGAATCTTTGATAAAACGAACAATCTCTTTGGCTTTATCCTGCGGAATACCTTGCTGCACATCAATACGCTGGCGAACGCTGCCCCCCACCGCAGCCTCGATTGTGCCGTAACTCAAAGCCTTTAGAGGAACGCCACGCCGGACAAGTTTTTGTTGCAGAATGTCGTTCATGTTGCGCAGTCGCGTTTCGTCTTCAGCCGTGAGCACAAGATTTTTGTCTTCAAGCACGACCGCCGCCTGGCTTCCTTTGAAGTCAAACCGCTGCCGCACTTCCTTCACCGTTTGATTGAGGGCGTTAGTCACCTCTGCATAATCCACTTGGGAGACAATGTCGAATGAGTTTTGTTCAGCCATAAACTTAACTTTTCAACGGGTTATTAAAATTGATCAACTTTTATTCATTAAGCTGACAAGCCGCTTTGATGCTAGTCAGCGTGCATCTCAAAAATGTCGCAAGATTAAACGTTCTTTTTTGCGAGAGAAACTTCACATGCGAAAAACAGAATAGCATCAACAGCCAAACGGTTAAAAGACACGACAGGAGATTTCAGGGGTTTTGAACGCTCGCGGGGTGATTGCCGCCGTCAGCGGACGTGCCCGATTCTACTTGGAAGAGCCGCTCGAAGTTAGCGGAAGTGATACGGCCGATCTCCTCCGGCGTTACACCATGTAAATCAGCGAGGGTGCGCGCGACATGAACGACGTGCGCCGGTTCATTGCGTCGCCCGCGAAAAGGAACCGGCGCAAGGAACGGACAGTCGGTTTCAATCAGCACATGGTTAAGCGGAATGTGCCGAGCCGTCTCGCGCAAATCTTCCGCCTTCTTGAAGGTGAGGTTGCCGGCAAACGAAATCATGAAACCTACCTTCATTACATCTTCGGCGATTTGCAGACTCCCGCCAAAGCAATGCATCACGCCGCTCCGCTTCGCCCCGCTCCATTCTCTTTGAAGAATCGCTACCGTATCTTCTTCCGCTTCACGCGAATGGATTATCACCGGAAGCGGCATGCTTCGAGCTAAACCGAGTTGCTCGGCAAACACTTGACGCTGCACGTCGCGCGGCGAATGGTCGTAATGATAGTCCAGTCCGATCTCGCCCCATGCCACCACGCGCGGACTTCGCTTGACCAAAGCGCACAGACGCTTCGCCGCCGCCTCGTCAAACAATCGTGCGTCGTGCGGATGAACGCCGACCGCCGCATAAACCGCTTCGTGTCGTTCGGCCAACTCAACCGCCCGTTCCAGATTCCCACTCTGCGGATCACCCGTGCCCACCGTGAGAATCGCTCGCACTCCCGCCTCACAGGCTCGCTTGATAACTTCGTCACGATCCCCGTCGTAATCTTCCCCGTCGATGTGCGAATGCGAATCCACATAGCACCCGCCGGATTCCGCCAACATAAGGCTCTCGACTTTGTCCTTCACAACCTCACCCCTGACTTATCACTCATGACTCGTCACTTTAGCCTGGCGCCATTCGGTACATCTTCCGTGAAGGTTGCGAGCACCGGACGCCCCTCGTCGCCGACGGACGCGGCGAGCACCATGCCTTGCGACTCAAAGCCACGCAGCTTGCGCGGTTTTAAGTTTGCCACGACTACGATCTTGCGCCCGACGAGCGGCTCCGGTTCGTAATACTGAGCGATGCCGGCGAGGATTTGACGCGGACTCGCTTCGCCCAAGTCAACCGTGAACCGCAGCAGCTTATCCGACTTCGGCACGCGTTCGGCGGTTAGAACTTGACCGACGCGCAGTTCCACTTTGGCGAAATCGTCAATCTCAATGATATTAGCCCGGCTTTCCGTTTCGCTTGCTTGCCGCACACCGCTCGCTTCATTTTGCGGCACAGCATCGGCCTCGGTCGCACCGCGCGGCGGCGGTTCCGGTTGTGCTCCTCCGGTTGTCGCAGTTCCCGGCTTCGCGGCGTCCGCCTGCGTCGCATGAACTCCCGGTTGATCCGTCTGCTTTTCTATCTCAGCCATCGTCTTCCTCTTATCTATGCGCGGGAAGATCGGTTCAACCTCGCCGATCCGCCCCCCTTCCGTCAATCCACCCCAAGCGAGTTTTGTCGGATCGCATGCTGCCAGGGTTTCTGTTTGTCCGAGCTGTCGCCAGATCGCGCCGGTCGCTTCCGGCATCACCGGATAAAGCATCACGGCGAGCCAACGTAGAGTTTCGGCGGCGCGATACAGCACGGCATTTAGGGTTTGTCGCTGCGCCTCATTTCCCTGATCTTTCGCCAGATCCCACGGCTTGGCATCAGAGATCAATTTGTCTGTGCGCGCGACGGCGGTCAACGCGGCTTCCACGGCTCGGCTGAAAGCATAATCGTCGAAGTGCATCACGAACCCGTTGCGCGCGTGCTCAAGCACCGTCGCGTGCGCCATCGAGTCCGCGTCAACGCCCGCTCGTTTCGCCAACAGATAATTCTCTTCGGCGATGTTCGGCGAAGGAACCCGGCCGTTTGCATAGCGATGGATCATCGTCAACGTGCGGCTCGACAAATTACCGACTCCGCTCGCCAAATCAGCGTTGACCCGGTTAATCAGCGCTTCGTACGTGAAGTCTCCGTCCTGACCGAAAACCATTTCCCGTAGCACGAAGTAACGGATCATATCCGGCGTGAAGTGACGATGAAGAATTGCGGGTTCGATGCCGTTCCCTAAAGTCTTCGACATCCTGCGTCCGCCCGACAACCACATCCCGTGCGCATAAACCATATGCGGCACTTCGAGTCCCGCCGCCATCAGAAAGGCGGGCCAGTAAACCGTGTGGAAACGCAAGATGTGCTTGCCGACAAGGTGCAGCGCGGGCCAGTAACGTTCGTAATCATGATACTGATCGTTTCCCCAGCCGAGCGCCGTGATGTAGTTCGACAAAGCATCCAGCCAAACGTAGATCGTATGTTTTGGATCGTCGGGAACCGGTATTCCCCACTGCACCGAGACACGGCTGATCGATAAATCCTTAAGCC
>JACCTF010000993.1 GCA_013812565.1 Pyrinomonadaceae bacterium
GAGGAATTCGTTCACGACGCACAAACGCGATGTCCGGCGCACGTACAGTGTCAGGATTGCTCGCCAACTTGAAGCCCGTCTCCGCACCGAACACTACGCCGAGATTGTTAGTTTTGACGTGCACGCCGAGCGGCAGAGTTAAGTTTATGACGGTCGCTCCATGTTCGCTTCCTGATGGGGACATAGTTATCAACTCTCCTTTCACCAGTTCATACCGAAACTTGCCGCTCGGCAACTTGATGAGTTCTTCCGCCGTCATGAGCTGTGTAGTTGCGCTCATCTATGTTCTCCTTCGTTAATGCATAAGCCTTCTTCACTTCATCCTTTCACTTCAACCCCGACTTCGGCTCCGGCACCGTCTCGATCAACCGTTTGACGACCGCATCTGAATCGATTCGCTCAGACTCGGCTTGGAAGTTGAGCAGGATGCGGTGGCGCAGCACCGAAGGAGCGACCTGGCGTACGTCGTCACACGAGACGTTGTAACGGCCATAGAGAATCGCCCGTGCCTTGCCTGCGAGAATCAGAAACTGCGAAGCACGAAGGCTCGCGCCCCACGTCACCCAGCGCTTGATGTAATCGGGAGCATGCTCAAAGCTGGGCCGACTCGTCGCAGCAAGTCGCACGGCGTAGCGCGTCACCGTGTCGGATGCCGGAACTTTACGCACCAGTTGTTGAAAGGCGAGAATCTCATCGGCAGAGATCACCTGCTCGAACTCAACCTTCTGCGGCGAAGTCGTTGCTTTAACAACCGCCACTTCATCTTCCTCCGGCAGGTAGCCGATCTTGATCATAAACATGAAGCGGTCGAGCTGCGCTTCGGGCAGCGGATATGTGCCCTCCATCTCCAGCGGGTTCTGCGTGGCGAGCACAAAGAAGGGACGCGGCAAGGTATAAGTCGTGCCCTGCACCGTGACGTTGCCTTCCTGCATCGCTTCGAGAAGCGCCGCTTGCGTCTTCGGCGGCGTGCGGTTGATCTCATCGGCAAGGATGATGTTGGCAAAGACCGGCCCGCGAATGAACTCCATGCTGCGCCGTCCCGTGCTGCGATCTTCCTCAATAATCTCCGTGCCTGTGATGTCAGCAGGCATCAGATCGGGCGTGAACTGAATCCGCTTGAACGAAAGATCGAGCACACTGGCAAGCGTCCGCACCAGCAGGGTTTTAGCCAGTCCGGGAACGCCCGTGAGTATCGAGTGACCACCGACAAAAAGCGAAATCAAAACCTGTTCAACCGCCGCATCCTGTCCGATGATCACTTTACGGACTTCGCGCATTACGTTCTCACGCGCAACGACCAGCTTATCCAACAGTTCCTCGTCGCGGAGCACTTCGCTTTCAACAACCATAATTTCAAGGATGAACGCGGAAGGCGGAAGGATGAAAGAAAAGATCAAATAGCTTTTCCTTCTTCACTTCATCCTTCATCCTTCATCCTTCATCCTTTCTTAATGTGTCAGCGCATAGATCGAATAGTTGACTCCGAACTTATACGCTTGATTGGTTTCCTCAAGTGGTCGGAACGGATCATCCGACCATTGCCAGTAGTCGCTGATGTCATTGTCACGGTTGACAATCATCATCAAGCGGCCGGTGTTATCTTCAAGACCGTAAAACCTCGGTGTGTATCTTCCATACGAACGCGTGTTGAGCGACTCAATGGAAAAGAAGCAGTTGAAGATCGCGTGGGAGACATCCATCTCTTTCAGTTCATACTCTGGAAAAGCGCGCTTTGCATGTTCGACAAAAATATCAAAGTCTTCTCCACGAAAATCATCGACCAGCAAAAAGCCACCTCGCAAACAATACTCGCGCATTCCGGCAATCTCTTTGTCAGAGAGATTCATCGCTCCGACTTCACAAAGATAAGCGAGCGGATATTTGAAGAGGTGCGGATCATCGAAGGCGAAGATCGGTTCGTTCTGATCAAGCGTCGCATCAGTCTTCGATAACTCCGAGATGATCTTCATCAAGTGACGACCGGCTTCCGGGTAATCGTGCGACCACGGCTGCCCGCCATCGCCGATGTGTCTACCCCCATAAGCTAAACCCGTGTCAAAGCGGATTCTGGCATAGATGAACCGTCCCGAAAGATCCGCTTGGTTCTGCGGAACTTCGTATATCCTGGGCTGTCCCGGAAAGTTGTTGCGTGGTCGCTGTGCGAGAGCGAGGGCGACAAAGAACAGAAGGCAGAAGGCAGAAGGCAGAAGGCAGCAAACAGTGAGTAGTGGGCGGTGGGCAGTGGGCAGTAAGAAGCCTCTCCATGTAGAAGTTCGAGCGCTGTTCTGTTTCGTCTTGAAATTCATCACGCCGCTTATCTCCTGCTCTCCATCTTCTGCCTACTGCTTAATGCCTTCTTCTTTCCGGACTACCCACTCCCTACTGTTTCTTGCCTTCTGTTAAGTCAAGCAGTAAATCCTGCGCCTTGTCGTAGCTGGGTGCAGCTTCGAGCGCGCGTATGACTTGGCGTTTCGCTTCCAGTGGTTGGTTTGAAGCGACGTAGGCGCGGGCCAAGTTGTAATGCGCCTCGGCCTGGTTTGGAGGATTAAGTGCGAGGGCAACTTTGTACTCGGTGACGGCCTTGTCCGCTTCCCTTCGTTCGAGGTGAAGATTGCCCGCGGAAGTGTGCAGTTGGTGGTCGAACGGGCTGATGTAGAAGGCGAGTCGCAGCGCTTCGAGGGCGCGCGCTTTGTCGCCTGCCTTGAGCCGCAACTGCGCTAGATTTTTTAGTGCCTCCAAATTGTTTTCATCCTGTTTGATGAGTAACTCTAACACGTCTGCCGCCGCCACGGTTTCGCCCCGTGCTTCGTAGAGCTTGGCAAGTTGTTCGTAAGCGTTGCCTTCGCTGGTGAAATAGGGGAAGAATTCGATAACACGTTTGAGGTGAGTGATCGCCTGCGCATAATCGCCTTCTTGGCTGAGCAGGCTTCCGGCGCGAAGGTTAAGCGCAAAATCGTTCGGCTGCGTGCGAAGCATGGCGAGCACTGCATCTTTCGGCAGTTGCGCTA
>JACCTF010001030.1 GCA_013812565.1 Pyrinomonadaceae bacterium
GCTGAGGTCGATGCCGTTCGTTCCGCCCCCCGTTAGCCACGCGAAATTATGCTGTGCGCCGATGAGCACACCGCCGAGATTCTCCGCGTCGAGCACGCGAACTACGCGCTCGATCTTCTCCCCGATCTCGCTGTTTCTGTTCATCGCATTGTGTGAACTTGAGCGATAAAGCGTTGGTACTGTGCTTCCACTTTGTTAGGTTCGGTCGCGCCTGAAAAGATCAGAATGCGGTGCCGGAAGGTTTTTGACTCGCCCGGTTTAAGCGCCAGGTTCAATTCATCCTTGCCGTTGCTCAGAGCTTTCTGGCCAAGGGGATTGGCGGCAAACAGTCCATAACCGCGCGCGTGCCAGTATGTCGGGTAACCGGGGTTCTCCGGATGATCAAGCATCGCAAGCACTACCGGCTCGCCTTCAACCTTGCCCGTCAGCATCGTCCAGCGCCCGCGCGTGCCCCATACATCATCGCCGGTTTTCCCCTCGCTGGTGCGATACATCCCTTCGACGCCCGTGTTATCAAGCGCTTTAACGGTAGTCGGTTTGCCGCTCGCATCGGTGAAAACCAGCGGCTCTTTCGATGGGTGTTCCAGTCCACGCGCCACGCGCAGACCGAGCGTGCCTTCCTTGTTGTCTTTAAATAGAACCCCTGTGTCGAGAGCCGTCAAAGTCGTAAAGCGGTCAACCGCGCGCATATCTGTTCCACCATGAAAAATGAATTTGGTGTTTTCCCGCAGAATCTTTTTACCGTCCGGCATCACCCAGTCCATCTCTACTTCAAGCTCGCCCTGCTCTCGGCCGTCTTTCGTGCGAACAACCCGGCGGTGCGTGATCGTGCCGAATTTGTTTCTCTCAGCCGCGGGGATTTGATCGGAGTTGTTCCAGAAATCGATGCCGTTCACGTCGCCGTAGTTGAACCATAGGCCGACATGGTGCGGATGATCGACGCGCTCGCCGGGACGCGGGTCGAGCGGGTAGCCGCGTGTAACGGCGGTGCCCTTCGCCGTGCGCAATGGATAGAGCACCGGCTTCTTGAGCGTCTCAGGATAGATGTAAGACGTAAAAGGCTGGCCGTCTACCATCACATCAACCCTGCGCGCCGCCTCATTCGCCACGACCTGAACGCCCGCGCGCTTCTTACCATTCTGCGCTTCAACAGTTATCGCCATCATTGATGTGATCACGAAGATCATCAACCACACACATCGACCAACGTTTTGAAGCATATTCATCACTTGTTTCTCCAAACAACGAAGTAATCAGAACAACGAGGGAGACAGAAGTCAGGAGACAGGAGTCAGAATAATCGGCGGAGGCCACCGCTTTTATTCTGCTTCCTGTCTTTGTCTCCTGACTCCTGACTCCTGTGTTTACATCTTCAGCTCGTAACTACTTCTTGTCTTTCATCGTTGAAGGTGACGCGCTTACCGGTTTGCAGCGCGGCGATGGTCATGCAGAGCGCGACCGAGTGGTTATAGCCAGCGCGGACATCGGCGTTCGGCGCTTTGCGGCTACGCACACACTCCATCCAGTTGCGCATGTGCGCCGATGTGCTGCTATCGACGCCTGTGTTGGCACTTGTCTCAACCTTCACGGCTTCGGCCAGAGTCATCTCCGACAGCAGATTCGGTTGCATGTCCATCTCAGCCGCTGCCTTCTTCTGAAGGCCGCCCTCGGAGCTGATTTTGTTGGTGTCTAAGTTGAGCGTCCCGCCGTTGGAGTAGTAAATCTCCTTTACCCCGCCAGCCTCGTTGCCCATGCGCGATGAGTAGACTACTTGGAAGCCTTTAGACATGTCGTTCATCGGGCCGTAATCAAACACGGCGGTCATCGTGTCGAAGTTGGTGCGGCCATCCTTCCATGTGTAGATACCGCCGCCCGCAACCACGCTCCGCGGATGATCGAGGCCGGTGAACCAGTGCACCGTGTCGATCTGGTGCACCAACCATTGATCCGGGATGCCCGATGAATAAGGCCAGAACAAGCGGAACTCAAGATACTTGCGCGCGTCCCATTCTTCCTTCGGGCGGTTCATCAAGTAGCGGTTCCAGTCCGTGTCTTCTTTGCGAATCTCTTTGACGAGTTTCGCACGACGCCAGCGTCCCGGTTGATTAACGTTCCAACTCATCTCAACCATATTGATGTCGCCGAACTTGCCGGAGCGAAGGTATTCATTGGCGCGCATGTAGTTCGGCGTGCTGCGCCGCTGCGTGCCGACCTGCACGATCTTCTTCGTTTCATCGACGGCCTTCAAGATCTCACGCGCATCTTCCATCCGGTTGGCAAGCGGCTTCTCAACATAAGCGTCGCGGCCCGCGCGCACCGCCTCGACGCCGTGCAAGGCATGCTGAAAGTCTGCCGTCCCGACGATCACGGCGTTGACTTCCTTCATGTCATAAAGCTCGTCGTTGTTGCGCGCTTTGGCGACGGTGCCGGCGGCCAGTCCACCCTTCTCCGCCGCCTTCGAGAGGAACGCCACGGCTTC
>JACCTF010000137.1 GCA_013812565.1 Pyrinomonadaceae bacterium
GGTTGGAGCGGTTGGCTTGGAGGTCGCGCGCCGTCGGTTGTTCGACGTACTGAATGCGCCGAAAGCCGTCGGGCGTCCTGACTTTGATCTGCCCAAGCACCTCCAGTAAATAATCAACGTCGGCACAGTTCTCGTTGAAGTCGAGCAGATATTTCCAACTGACGGGTTTGCGCCGCCCCTGCTCCAGCGTTTCTGCAACTACGCGATCAATGCTCACAACGCGTTCGATGTCCCACTTCGCGTCCTCGCCATTCAATTTGATCTTCACATGCGTGATGCCGTTGTAGTTGATCCACTCAGGCAGTGTTTCCGGTAGACCATCGCCGATCCGCTGTTTAATGTCAGCGGCGGTCAGCGGATCAAGCGCGCCCACTGAATGATAGACATGCATGCGAGCCACTGGCATGCGGCGAACGTAGCGATCTAGATATTCACCACGAAAGTCTATGCCGAGGTAGCGCGCCAGATCATAGGACATCAAGTCGGGACCGTAAGTTTGATAAGCGCTTCGATTGTGCAGCTTGCCGAACGCGTCATGCATCGCCGCATCGAACGGACTGGCAACCACGAGCATGCACAGCTTTGGAATAAGCGCAGCCAACTTCAACTCACGCGACACTTCCGCTGCCGCTTGCAGGTAGAGCGGTTCAAGCGCGAAATTGATTTCTATCGGATGACCGTTTCCCTGATATTCAGCGGTGATCTTTTGGATGCGTCCGGCGAGCATCTTCATTGCCCCGAGCGTCGTGTCATACGACATCACGCGAGACGGAAATGCCCACATGTTTCCGAGTGTCATTGAGCCAAAGCCCTGCGCCGCGTGGCCGTCGGAGCTTCGCGCCGTGCAATAAACGTTTAACAGCGTGACGCGATCAACCACACGACCGCCGAATTTGTACGGCGCGCGATACAGGTAGTCCTCAAAGTTGTACGACACTTCCTCAACGCGCATGTCTGTCGCTTTGCTGCGGGTGCGAGGAGTGTTGCGGCCAACCGTTTGATTCTGCTGAGCGACTGGCAAGAAGGGAATAATGGTAGAGGCAGCGACGTTGGCAGCTTGTGCACCGGCAACTGTTGCGGCAGTACGTAGCAGAGCGCGACGGGTGAGTTGAAGCGGAGCGGGTTTATTCATGATGACTCAAAGGTAACAAATAAGTCCAAAATCTAAAGTCCAAGGTCGAAAGCTAAGGCATGGGACTTTGGACTCCATCTTGTCACTTGTCGCTGTTGAGCTTGATGCGCAGCTTTAATCGACTGCGACATATGCTTTCTCTGCGGTGTTGCTTGAATCAAGATTGACCCACTGCCGGAAGTTGCCTGAGAAGAGTCGTGCGACATCCCGCTCGATCTCTGAGCGCGTGATCCCTCGTCCGGTGTCACAAAGTCTGTTGTAAGCTTCATAGAGCACATCGGCGACACAGTGGCGCGCGTGCGACCATTTGTAGATGAGTTGGTCGAGGACGCGCGCATCCGAGTGTTGCGGGATGAAACTTGTGCCGAGCATCTCAAGCCGCTCGCGTGTGATTTCGGAGACGATGGACGGGTTGTTCAAAAACCACCAGCATCCGAATACCATCAAGTTGCTGAACTTACGCGCGGCGACGCAAAGCTCGTGTTGATTTTCGCGCGAGAGCATTGTGACGAGAAAACGATTTTCAGAATGCTCCTCACACAATCGTTCGACGGCATGTACATCAGCGCTTCCCACACCGTCACCCGCCAAACGCAGTGCCGGGTTCACCCTTCTCCGCACCCCGATCATCATTGCCAATGATAAACGATGCTCACGGCAGACGGGCAAAACCACGTCGCACATAAGACGATGACGCATCGAATCTTCCGGGAACTGAAAGTCATCAGGCAGCGAGACCGCAAGGTAGCGCGGTTCCATCTGTTTAATCCGCTCGTCAAGGAACCGGCGCGTCTCTTTTACTGTGTCGCCGCTCCCATCCATCTCTACTTTGTATCTTTGCTGTCGCATCGCATCCGCGGCTTTGCTCCACTCATTAAGTATGGGGTCGAGCCTGAGCGCTGCGTGAAAACGGCGGTCCGACTTCGCACCGCTCATCCATGTTGGCATCTCAACGGAGTCGAACGGATCGTTCGTCATCACAATGTTATTGACGCACGCAATCTCAAGCACGCGTTCGAGGTAGGCTTCGGCCCGTTGTGTGCGAAAGAACTCGCGCGCCTCGTGTAAATCCTTGGCTCGGGTGTTCAAGCCGAGCGCCGCAAGAACCGTGACGACGCCGCGCGTTGCTTCGGAGAGCGGCGTGTTGCGGACGAACAATGTCTCCCAGATGAGATCGGCTTGACTGGGCTTCGTCAGTTGCCAGAACTTTGTGGGCGCAATGTCGGATGAGCGAAAGAGTTCAGCGATGAGATAGTGGTAGGTGAGCAACTCATCTATGCCCCACAGATTTAACGCGCCGAAAGCGGGCGGGAACAAGTGCGTGTGCATGTCGAAGACGGGCGTGGCGGCAACTATCTCATTCACAGTGCGGCGTAAGTCCAGCGATGAGACTGTGCCATCTATCTGCGTAGCGTGTGATTCAGTGTGCGCTCTTATCATCCTTCATACTCCGTTCCAAGAGATTCGTACACTAGATTACCGGGGACATGACTGTAAAGGACGGAAGCCTTCACCGCTGGGGCACAGAGTTTACGCGGAGAGTTCAGGGCTTTCTAAACTTACAGCGATTTTCAAATGCAAGCATAAGAAGGCGGAAACCCAAGCGTCTGGCGCGGGCGTCTGGTGTGGCTGCCGATGCCCGCGCCGGACGGTCGCGCCTTCTGCCTCTCAGCCTCTGCCTGCTCATTCACATGAAACCGCTATAAAGTTGTTAAGGCCTCTCTGCTCCTATGGCGGTGAGAGGCTTTAGGTATACTAATCCACGCGTGGCTCGTTTAGATTTTTCTAAGTGGTGCTTGTCTCGCGCGTCACTTCGACGTGCTGTTCGTTTTGCGAAAGAGGTTTATCACCAAGCACAATGCGCACGCGCCGCGTTCGTCTGTCATCGACGAGCGGCACTTCGGCTACGGTCTGCGGCTGATCGTCAATCCATACTTCGGCGACACCGCGACTAATACCATGCGGATTTTCTACAACTATTTGATAAACGGTCGCGCCATAGCGGTATTTGATTTTGAAATCTCGCCAGCTTCGCGGAATGCATGGCTCGATTCGTAAACTACCACCGCGAAGTTGAAAGCCAAGTATCGATTCGAGTCCCGCCCGATACATCCAGCTTGCTGACCCTGTGTACCACGACCAACCGCCGCGCCCCGTATGCGGCGGCACGGCGTAGACATCACCCGCCGCGACATACGGCTCAACCTTGTACTTGTGCAATCCGGCGCGTGTTGAGGAGTGATTGATCGGATTCAGCAGCGCGAACAGTTCGCCCGCGCGGTCGCCGTCGCCAAGCATCGCATAGGCGATCAACGTCCATAAGGCGGCGTGTGTATATTGACCGCCGTTCTCGCGCACGCCCGGCACATATCCCTTGATGTAACCGGGATCGAGCGCGCTTTTGTCGAAGGGCGGCGTAAAGAGGATAACGAGTCCGTCGCCGCGACGAATCAGGTATTCTTCGACCGAGGCTAAAGCGCGCGCGGCGCGGTGCGGGTCGGCGGCGCCGGAGATCACGCCCCAGCTTTGCGCAATGGAATCGATCCGGCATTCTTCTGATCGCGCCGAGCCGAGCGGTGTGCCGTCGTCAAAGTAGGCGCGCGTGTACCAGTCTCCGTCCCACGCCTCTTCTTCAAGCGCACTCCGTAAATCCTCTGCATGCTGGCGATAAACTCTTCCGCGCGCAGCATCGACGCGCTCATCGCAGTAAGCGGCGAATCCCTTGAGAGTTGTGTGGAGAAACCAACCGAGCCACACGCTTTCGCCCTTTCCTTCGTTGCCCACCCGATTCATGCCGTCGTTCCAATCGCCCGAACCCATCAGCGGCAGTCTGTGCGCACCGGTCGCAAGACTGCGGTCGAGGGCGCGCACGCAGTGCTCATAGATACTCGCCGCTTCTTGCGAGACAGACGGCTGTATGTAGGATTCGTCTTCGCCTTCGGCGAGAAGTGGGGCTTCGATGAAGGGCACGGTTTCGTCAAGCACGGAGGCGTCGCCCGTGACGTTAATATAAAAGGCTGTGACGTATGGCAACCAGAGAAGATCATCGGAGAAGCGCGTCCGCACGCCTCTCCCCGTCGGCGGATGCCACCAGTGCTGCACGTCGCCTTCTTTGAATTGACGAGCCGCGGCGCGCACAATCTGCGCACGCGCGATGCCGGGTCGTGAATAGACGAGCGCCATCACATCTTGCAACTGATCGCGAAAACCATAAGCCCCGCCCGATTGATAGAACGCCGAACGCGACCACACGCGACACCCGAGTGTTTGATAAAGCAGCCAGCGGTTCATGATGGTGTTCATCGCCGCATCCGGCGTTTCGATCTCCACCGTGCTGAGCAGATCATCCCAGTATTGTGTGACTCGGTCGAACGCTCGGTTGACCGCACCGGCATGACGATACCGAGCGATTGTTGAGCGGACTTCTTCGATTGATTCTCCCTGACCAAGCAGCACGACGATTTCACGTGTCTCACCCGGCGCCAGTTCAACCATTATCTGCGTCGCCGCGCATGGGTCGAGTCCGGCTCCCGTTCGTCCTGAAAGATGCGTGCGCTGGAGCGCGATGGGGCGCGCGTGCGAACCGTTGCGACCGAAGAACTCTTTGCGATCACATGTCAGCGTTACCGCCGGGTGCTCGCCCTCGCTTATCACGGAGAAAGCAATGCGGTTGGCAAACTCGTTATTGTACGGATTTCGCGCGAGAACGGCTCCGGTCGCTTTATCAATCTCTGTAATAATGAGCGGTGCCGACTGGCTGCGCTGCGTGCCAAGCACCCACTCGGCATAGCTTGTGATCGAGAGTCGCCGCTTTCTGTTTGTTCGATTGCTCAAACGTAGCAGAGAGATTTTCACTGAAACATCAACGGGCACGAACATCGACAGTTCTTGCGCGATGCCATGACTCGTGTGCTCGAAGATTGTGTAGCCCTGTCCGTGTCTGATGATGTAGGGTTCATTCTCACGAATAGGCAGCGGCGTCGGCGTCCAGACCGTGCCCGTTTCTTCATCGCGCAAGTAGATGCATTCGCTTACGGGATCGCTCACCGCATCGTTGGACCAGGAAGTCAAACGG
>JACCTF010001059.1 GCA_013812565.1 Pyrinomonadaceae bacterium
CCCGTCTTCGTTTCAGCGAGCGCAAAGACGCGCGCTTCAGGGACTGCGGCGGCGACCACGTGGGCGATGCTACGACACGTGGCGATTTGTAGCTTGCCTGCTCCGGCACGAAGTGCGCCCGTCGCGGCGAGTATGACGGCGCCGGGCATCTCCGTCGCGCCGCCAACCACCAGCACGCTTCCGCGATCTTCCTTATCACCGCTCTCTCCGGGCTGCGGCAGCGGCCAGCGACGTAAGACGCGCGGTGTAATAAGGACTGGGCCAGCGGCCTCCGGCGTGCGTTTGTCGGAACCACTCTGTTTACGGCTGCGTCCGCGTGGGTTTTTCATCTGATTTTATTTCGGTGCGACGGGGGCGTCGGGTTTTGATGTCACAGGTGCACCCGCTTCTTCGAGTGGCGCGACAAAGTTGAAAGCGCGAAGCACGAGTTTGCCGCGCTTGCCTAAACTTTGATCAAAGTTGTAAGAGGTGACCGAGCAATTAGCGACCTCCTGTTCGCGATCAATCTGGAGAATCTGATCTTCAGTCATACGCTCGAACAGGTAGCGAAAGCAGAGAACGACGACTTGATGGCTGACGATCAGCACATGCTCGCGGGCGTACTCGCGCGTTAGTGTGCCGATCACACTGCGCAGACGCAGGATAACATCGCACCAGCTTTCGCCGCCCGGCGGTCGATGATAGAACTTGCCGAGCAGACGGCGATGCTCCGCCTGCTCCGGATACTTCTGGATGATGCCGACCTTCGTTAAGCGGTCGAGTATGCCGAACTCTTTTTCGCGCAGCCGTTCATCAGCGACAAACGTCACATCGCTTTTGTCAATCCTTGATGCATCAAGCATTAACTCGGCAGTCTCGCGCGCACGGAGGTAAGTGGAAGCAAGCACCACCGTCGGTTTCGCTTTGACCCCCGCTCCGCCAAACCAGCGACCGAGCGCACGCGATTGTTGCTCGCCAAGCGCAGAGAGAGGCACATCAACATCGCGTGTCGGAATGTCGATCACCGGATGCCCGGCCGCCTCCGCCGCGTCGCGCGCGACGTTGCCCGCGCTCTCGCCGTGCCGCACCAGCCAGATTGTGTCCGGCCACTTCTGCGTTTCCTTCACTTACGGTGCTCCTTGAGCAGATTCTGAATGTTTAGAGTTCAAGCTGTAGTTTGCGTGTTCGCATCTTCGCCTCATCAGCAACCTAAAGATTGAACTCTGAACGACTCTCTGTACCCTCGCCCCGGTCTTAATCAACAAAGCTCATTGTTCTGCCGCGCGGTTGCTTCGCCAAACGGGGCCAACAAAGGTGTGGGTTCAATTGGTCCACTGTCTTTGCCCTTCGCGCGACGCTTGCCGATGCCGCCGGGTGCGGGCAGCAGCGTTTGGTTGACAAAGCTGAGCAGCGCCGATGTGATTTCCGGGAAGAGCGCGTGAAATTTGATGGCAAGATTAGCTTGCGTCGGCATGATCAGTTCCGCATCGCCGCGTTTCATGGCAGCGATGATCTGTCGGGCCGCGCGTTCGCCTTTCATTGAAGCGCCGGGAAGCGCCGCGTTTGCACTGAACCATTTGTACTCAGCTCGATTCTGACCCTTGAAGAAGGCGTTGACATAGCTGCCGGTTCTCATTAGGCCGGGGCAGACGGTGGTGACAGAGATGTTATATTTCGCAAGCTCCGTACGCAGACCCTCGGAGAGACCAACGAGCGCGAACTTGCTGGCGCTATACGGCAACATGTGTGGGACAGCGATCTTGCCGCCGAATGATGAGATATTAACGATGCGCCCGTCACCTCGCCGACGCATGTCGGGCAGCACGGCGAAGATAGTATGAAGCGCTCCCCAGAAATTAATCTTCATCGCTTCGTCGTAATCCTCAAGCGTCATCTCCTCCACGGGGCCGACTTGGATGATGCCCGCATTGTTGATGAGCACATCAACGGGGCCGAAACGCTCGCGCACCGTGCGCACCATTTGTTCAACCTGTTCTTTGCTTGCCACGTCGCACGGCACTGCGAACACTTGCCCGCCGCGGCCCATCAATTCGGCACGGGCGCGTTCAAGCTCCGCCCAGTCGCGCGCACAGATCACGACCCGCGCTTTTTCTTCGACAAGCTCACGCGCCATCAACAAACCCAGACCGCGCGAACCGCCGGTGACAAGCACCGTTTTGCCACGAAGGTTATACTCGCTCCACCGCCGCACCGCCGCACCGCCGCGCGCGTCGCGAGCAAAGCCCCCACTCCTGCCGCCGCAAGCAACAGCGTGTCTCTATTTTGTTCATTCATTGAGCATTCCTCATTCAGTCAAACTCCGCAACCACCGGCGTGTGGTCCGATGGCCGCTCCCACCCGCGGGGTTCTTTGTCGATCCAGACTTTTGTGCAGCGCGCGGCAAGCGCCGTCGATACCCAGATGTGATCAATGCGCAATCCTGCGTTGCGGCGAAAGCTCCCAGCGCGGTAGTCCCACCAAGAGAAGTGCCCCGGCTCCGACGTATGCAATCGGAAGGCATCCGTCAATCCCCACTCTTTAACATTATTCAGGGTTGCTCGTTCGGGTTCACTGCACAGTATGCGTC
>JACCTF010001061.1 GCA_013812565.1 Pyrinomonadaceae bacterium
GCTGTCGATCCACGAACTCGTCCTTCTGACCTCGCCCGGCCAGGCCATATTCTTCCGCTGCGTGCGAGGCGTGGCGGCGTGCTGGTGCGACCCGGACAAACCGAAGCGATTGTCGATCTGGCGCGTACTGCCGGGCTTTATCCGGCGGGCGTGATCTGCGAAATCATGAACCCGGACGGCACAATGGCGCGTCTGCCGGAGCTTAAAGAGTTTGCGCGAACTCACAAACTGCAAATTATTTCAGTGGCCGATCTGGTCCGCTACCGCATGCGCAAAGAGGTGCTGGTTCGCCGAGCAGCGGAGAGTGAGATTCCAACCATCTACGGGCGCTTTCGCGCAGTAGCATTTGAGAATGTCGTCAACGATGAAATTCACTTGGCGATGGTGATGGGCGACGTTGGGACAGATGAACCGGTGCTGGTGCGCGTTCATACAGAAAACGTGACAGGCGATGTGTTCGGCTCGCGCGTAGATGATACGGGTTATCAACTGCAAGCGGCGCTTGAGCGAATTGCCGCAGCCGGGCGCGGCGTGGTGCTCTACTTGAAACAGCGTGCCAATGGTCTCGATCTTGTACATCAACTGCGTACTTATAATTTGATGCAGAAGCGTGGATTGAGCATTGATGAAGCGAGCGTCGAGACCGGCTACGGAGCGAGCCGCGACTATGGCGTGGGCGCACAGATCCTGCACGAACTCGGCTTGCGTCGCATTCTGTTGCTGACGAATCATCCGCCCAAGGTCGCAGCGCTGGAAGGCTTTGACCTTGAAGTCGTTGGCAACGTGCCGTTGGGGTCGCCTGCGACGGAACGAGAAACGAGCGACCCAATGACGGGTGTGGATGACGTTAGAAGGCTTGCTCCTGATTCATGATTTTGCAACTCTCCCGGCTGCATCATCTCTCCCTTGATTAAGTTTCAATTTGCTACTGGCCTCGCGGCTTGCGAGGCCGGCTCGTAAAGCATAATGCCTGAAGACCGCGACGAACGTGCCGCTCCACCATCGCCCAAGACCGAAGCCGAGGCAGAGGGACGTGTGCGCGATGAGCGTGCCCCAGACAACGAGCAGAGCACACCTGAATCCGCAACGAACGGAACCGAAGGTGGGGGGGCAGCTTTATCACCGGCAGCGCGGCGACGCCGTTTTATAACGCGTCGCAACGCGGCGTTGGCCGCAGCGGCGCTTGGCACGCTTGTTCTGGTTGCCATCATCGGCATTATGGTTTTTTACCGAAGCGGCCAGCTTGACCGCTTGATTGCGAATCAAATTATTCGCACGCTTGCCTCATACAACATCCGCGCTGAGATCGGAGACTTTCGCTTAAAGTTTTCGCCGCGCACCGTCGAGATGCGCAACCTCGTGCTCTACGATGCGACCAGCGGCGAGCGGCTGGCTCATATTGAACGTCTGCTCGCAACCGTCCGCATCGAAGACCTCTACGCGCTTTCCTTGCGACGCAACATCAACCTCGAATCATTACAGATTGACAACCTTGAAGCGTGGGCCTTGTTCAATGAACAAGGGCTTTCGAACTTTCGCAACATCCGGCTGCCACCTCCTGATCCAAACAGTCGTATTCTCTTCTCCTACTCGACGGCGACTCTTCAACTCAACAACGCCATCATTAATTACGACGACGAGCAGCATCAGCTCTCCGGCGTTGCCCGCAATGTGCGCGCGACAATCCAGCCGGACACCGCTCAACAGAATGATCTGGAACAGGCCGCTGAGAGCCGGATGAGCCGAGTCGAGCTGGCGCTCTCTGGTTCAACCTTTGTTTATAATGACCGCCCCATAAATGACATCAGCGTTGATGCGCACGCACGCGTCAACCAGACGCGTGCCGACATCGACGAACTAATTTTGCGTTCGCCCATCGCCGAAGCTCGTCTGCACGGCACGATGGACGACTGGCGCGCGCTGCGTTACCAGTTGGAGGTTGAATCAACCGTTGATCTGACGCAGACCTCGGATATTCTGCAAACAGGAACTACGCTGCGCGGCGCAGGTCAGTTTGTCGGCAAGGTGATAGGCGAAGGAACGCGCTACCGGGTTGACGGGCGAATCGAATCAGACGCCCTGGCTGCCGACAACGTGCGCCTGAAGGGACTGAACATCAGCGCGCAGGCGAACGGCGAAGGAGCGAGCTACGAAGCCAACGGGCGCGCCGTCGCGGAGCTTCTGACGGCAGGGGATTTCCAGTTAAACGCAGTCCAACTCGCGGGCCGCGTGATGGGCACCGGCACAGACTTTCGTTGGGTCGGCGAACTGCGCTCGGCCGCTGCCCGTAGCGGCGATGTAAAAATCAGCAACTTGATTCTGAGCGACGCCGCGGCCGAGGTGCGCGATGGTCGCATCACCGCTTCGACTGAGCGCGTGCGAGCGGGAACGCTGTCGGCTTCGGACGCGACGGTGCAGGGCGTGCAAGCCCAGGGCGTGCGGGTCGCTTCAGCAAATGACCGAACAACCATCTCAGCGGCGAGCGTGGGCGCGGGTGTTGTGACGGCTTCTGGCGCGCGCGTGAATGACGTGACGGCGAGAAGCGTTGTCGCTGTAAATCAAGGTGCTGTGACGAACGTGACGGCCGGGCAGGTGCGAGTCGGTGGATTGAACGCGGCGGGGGCAAAAGTGGGCAGCCTCAACATCGCGGGCGTGCGGTTGGCGATTCGCGATGGTGGCGTCACAGGTTCATCGGGAGATGTAAACGTCGGCACCGTGACTCTCGCAGACGGGCGTGTTGAAGGTGTGCGGCTGGCCCGCCCGGTTTTTACGGTTGAACCGGCGGGGCGCTATCGCGCGAGCGCTGATCTGAGTCTCGGCGGCGGCGTGCTCGGTGAGATCAAACTCGGCGCGGCCCGCTCAAACGTGGTGGCGACAAACAATCAAGTTCAGTTGAACAACTTCACTGCCGATATTCTTGGCGGACGCGCTGAGGGCAACGCGACAGTGAGCACAGGGCGTGGAGGCACATCACGTGTCGCCGCAAAATTCGACGATCTGGATGTTGCGAATTTCATCGCCGCAGTCTCCGGGCGTGTCGTCCCCATTGCAGGCAAAGCCACCGGAACTGCCGATCTACAGTTCCCCGGAATTGAAGTTCAAGCCGCATCAGGAAACCTTCGCGCCAAATTCAGCGGCGAGACCGGAGACGACGCACGTGGTCGCACGCCGCTCACCGGCGAACTGGCGCTCGCGGCTGAGCGCGGTCTGTTCCGTCTTCAACAGGCGAATCTGCGTGCTGGCGCATCCGAGCTGACCGCCACAGGTAGCTTCTCCCTAGAGCGCGACTCTGACTTGCAAATCAATCTCACCTCGACCGATTCGGCAGAGCTACAACGCGTGCTGGTCGCCTCTGGTCTCGTGCCGGAAGTAGAACAGACGTTGACTACTTACGGCATCGAGTTGGCGAAGAATCTTCGTTTCAACGGCACGGTGCGCGGCCAGTTGTCAGAGCCGCGCATTGACGGCCGCGTCTCGCTCGACTCACTGCTTGTGAACGGACGCGAACTCGGCACGCTGACTGCTTCCGTCAACTCAACAGGGACGGAGGTTCGAGTCAGCGAAGGACGTTTGACCGAACCGGATGGCGGCGGTGTTCAATTCTCATTGAGCATTCCGCTCGGCAACAACAACAATCTCGCCTTGAACGCGACGCTTGAACGCGCGGGCGCCGCTAATCTGTTGGCCGCCGTGCCTGCGCTTAACAATGTGCGGGCAGGGTTAGGTGAGATAAGTTCCGATCTGTCCGGGCGCATCGACGTTACAGGCTCGACCGATGCGCTGAACGGCAGCGCGAACTTGCGTTTCGATCAAGGGCGCATCGGCACCATTGCCTTCAACGAGATCGTCGCACGCGCGACGTTCAACGGGTCGAATGTCGTCTTGGAAAACTTGGAAGCGAACCTTGAAGCCGGGCGCATCGCAGCAACGGGCCAGGTCAACATCAACAGCAACGATTTCGAATTACAGGCGCGCGCGAACAACGTTCGGCTGGACTTGATCGAAGCGCACACGGGCAACACCAGCGGATCACTACCAAAGCTTTCCGGCACGGCTGACTTCACGGCAAACGCCTCTGGAAACTTCACGGACTTCTCTACTTATCAAGTGACGCTCGATGGCGAGGGGCGCGATGTCACAATCAACGGACGTCCGGCCGGAACGCTGGCGCTTAAGGGGCGCACCGAAGGACGACAGCTCAACATAGAGTTCACCACTGGTTTGCTGGGTCAGCCGCAGGTAATCGCCGCGCGGGTTGATCTCGGCAGCCGCGGCCTTACGACGACCGTAGAGACAACGCTTACGGGAACGGATTTGACGCCGCTCTTTGCCGCGCTGCTGCCGAATGCGAACGTCAAAGTCACGGGGCGTGCGACGGGCGCGCTGCGAATTAGCGGCAACCTCATCAGCGAAAATGCAGAAGGCGAAGAAAGCTTTTCGCTTCAGGGCTTGCAGGGCAGCGCTAACTTCACCGAGTTGGGCGTGCAGATTGAGGATATTCAGCTCACCGCCACCTCGCCACTCCTTGTGAACTTTTCCCGGAACGAAGTCGTTTTCGAAAAAACGCAATTCACCGGACCGGGCACAGATCTCACCTTCGGCGGCACGGCGGCTCTAGGTCCGGGTGGGCGGCAGAACTTAACCGTTAACGGTCGCTTGAACTTGCGCGTTCTCAACAATCTTTCGCCGAATGTTTTCTTGGGAGGTGCGGCGGAGGTCGCCGTGAGTGTCGGCGGCTCATATGAACAGCCACGTATGAACGGCATCGCGTCTGTCGCCAATGCTTCCTTCTCAACGCTCTTCGGCGACGAACGATTGACCATCGCGAACATCCAGGGGCGCGTTCGGTTTACCGCCAATCAAGCGCAGATCGAATCCCTGACCGCGACGCTCGGCGGCGGGCAACTCGCGGTCGCGGGCGGCGCGCTGCTCGAAGGCTTGACACCCACGCAGTTTCGCTTGAGCGTTCGCGGCGACGATGTCACAGTGTCGCTGCCGCAAAACATTCGGGCCACTGCGGATGTGAATTTGAGCGTACAGGGTTCTCCACAGACGCAGCTCATCGCCGGCACCGTGAACCTCAGCCGGGCCGAGTATACTGAGGATATTGACCTGGCCGATTTCATCAACCGGCGCGGCGCAGGCTCGCTGACAGAGGGCAGCGGTGGTGGTGGTGGCGGCACAACTCTGCTTGATCTTCAGGTTCAGGGCCGCGATGCGCTGGTGGTTCGTAACAACTTGGCTGACATAGTCGGCTCTGTATCCGTGCAGATTCGCGGCTCAGTTGAAGAGCCGATCATCGCCGGACGCATCACGGCGACGCGTGGAACGCTGATCTTTCGCGATGATCGCTATGAACTCACGCGCGCCTTCATTGATCTACCGGGAAGGCGCGATCCCGATCCACTGCTTAACATTCAAGCCGAGGCGGAGATTCGCGGCTATCGCGTTATCGTCGGTTTAACCGGACCGCTCTCGCAGCCGCAAGCCGTAGTGCGTTCGGAACCGGGGCTGCCGCAGGCGGACGTTGTTGCTCTCATCACCACCGGCAATCTTGCAACCGACGAAACAGGCGGCTCATCGCTTGCGCAAGCTGGCGTCGGAACCGCCGCCACGCTCTTAGCCGATACCTTGATCAACAATCGCGCGCAGAAAGCGACTGATAGACTCTTTGGCCTCAATCGATTTGAGATCGATCCCTTGATCGCGGGGCGCGGCGGCGCAAGTCCCACTGCGCGTTTGACGGTGGGACGACAGATCAATCGCAACTTGCTGGTGACTTACTCGACCAACGTGACCGGAGACCAGAACCAGGTTGCCGCCCTGCAGTACCGCGTCTCGGATCGACTCTCGTTCGTCGCGCAGTATGAGCAAGGTTCGACAACCGGTTTGACGACGAGCAATAACAATTTCAATTTTGAGATTCGTTTTCGTAAACGTTTTTAATTAAATCAGAAGTGACAAGGGCACCCCAACGGGGTGCCCGCGTAAACAGTGACTCGGACCGAGAAAGAAACAGAAATCAGACCATCCTACTTCTACTACTGCTTTCTGCTTTTTGCTTACTGCCTGATGTCTTGTCGCTTGTCGCTTGTCACTTGTTACCGCTGGGAAATGGACAAGGATTGATTTATCGACGCTTCTTATCCACTGCTACAACGGTGGTGATTATCTGGCTGTTACTGTGCGCTGGAGTTGCCGCGCGCGGCGCGCAGGATACCAGCGGCTACGAGGGACGGTTGGTTTCAGGAGTTGAGATCGTCCTGGAAGGCGTGCCTGCGAACAAACCTCTCGAAGCGGAACTTCAACTGTTGTTGCGCGTCGCGCCGGACACCGTGTACTCGGCGGCCAGCGTGCGCGAAACTTTACAAGAGTTTTGGGAGTCAGGGCGCGTCGCTAATGCCCGCGTCGAAGTATCAGAGCCAAATGGACAAGCAGCCAGCGAGGGAACCGGGCCAGTCCGCGTACGCTTTATTGTCCGCCCGCAACCGCGCGTTAACGAGATTCTGTTCGACCTTGCCCCCACACCGCTGGTATCGGAAGACGAACTGCGCGCTCGTTTGAACATGCTGGAACCGGGAGCGCGGTTGCTGAACCAGACCCTCGCCGGCAACGCTGACACGATTCAAGCCTACTTGCGCGACCGCGGCTTTTACCGCGCCGAAGTTGAATACACTACGCAACTCGATCCAAGCGGCACTGGAGCCACCGTCACTTTTCTTGTTCGCCCAGGCGCGCAAGCTCGCGTCGAAGCTCTCAATATCAAAATCGCAGGCTTTGACGACGCGCATGTAAGGTCGGATCTGCGGCTTCAACCGGGAGCGCCTTTTACAATCGCCGCGCTTGGCGAGGATGTGCGTCGCATACGTCAAGCGATCATTGAACGAGACCACCTTGCGCCGCAGATAACTTCACAGTTTCAACTCGATTCAACCAGCAACACGATTACGGTAAACCTTACCGGTAATGTCGGACCGAAGATCGACGTAAAAGTGAGTGGCTACGATATTAGTGAGAAAACAGAGCGCGAACTGCTGCCGATAACACGCGAAGGAACCATTGATCCATCGGCGATTGCTGAAGGCGAGCGGCGATTGCGTAATCGCTTGCAGGAGAATGGCTACTTCTTCGCTGACGTTAACTCGATCTGCACTGTGACACCGCCGCTTGCCACTGGATCAGCAATAACCGGGGTTAATAATTCCACCGAGCCGTGCGAAGTTTTGAATCCCGAGGAGCTACAGGGGCGCATGGTTAACATCACCTACCAGGTCGAACCTGGCCGCCGCTTCAAGCTCACCGACATCCGCATTGAGGGCACTGATAAGATACCAATCGAAGAGATCGCCGGTGATCTGCGCACGAAGAAGTTCAATGCGCTCGGTTTCATCCCGGTGCTCGGCTACGGGCGCGGCTACACAAGCGAGGAAGCACTAGGGCAGGATCGGCGAACGATTGAGGAGCGGATGCGCGAACTCGGTTACCGAAAGGGGCAAGTGACAGATGTCCGACAGGGAGTTACGCTCGACGGCGAAAATTTAATTATCACCTTTGTCGTCGAGGAAGGACCGCTGACGCGCGTCGCTGGTGTGGGGGTGACCGGCAACCAAATCTACACCGCCGAGCGTTTGCGCGAGGAGCCTTGCAACGCCGCCCGTCTGCGCGGCGAGCCCTGCATCGTCACGGGCGCGCCGTTCTCGCGAACCCTCGCGCGCGCTGACGCCGACCGCATTCGCAATTTTTATTCGCGCAGCGGATACCTTGAAGCCGACGTTCAGTTCGACATTGTTGATCTGCCTCCACAGAACGGCGATGAGCAGGTGCGCATCATCTACACCGTTACGGAGCGCGACAAAGTTTTGATCAATCGGATATTTATTAACGGCAACGCGCTCACGGAAAGGGAAGCTATCTTGCGCGCGATCAGCCTTCGGGAAGGCGAAGTGCTGCGCGCCGATGACATCGCCGGAAGCGAGCGTGCGCTATTTGCCACCAACGCTTTCCGTGAAATCGTGATCCGCACAGAACAGGCGGGGGTAACCGCCGCAGGCTTCCAAAAACGAGATGTCATCATTGAGTTGGAAGAACAAAAGCCGCGAGATTTGACTTATGGTTTCGGATATTCAACCGACAACGGCCCGCTCGGTATTTTTGAGATACGAAACAATAATCTGTTCGGCGATCTTCGCCAGGGCGCAGTGCGCGTCCGCGGCAGCCGCCGTCAACAACTGGTGCGGCTTGAGTATTTCGATCCGCGCTTCAGAAGTTACGGGCAAGGTTCTGGCGGAGCCGTTGGCGAAGGGCAGTTCGCGCCGCTCGCCCTCTCGGCGCAGTATCAACGCGATTCCACCGTCACCAGGTTTTTCCGCTCGACCATTGATCGCGCCAACTCCGGCATCGTGCAACGTTTCAATAATTCAGGAGAGCCGGTTGACGTTAACTGTCTCCTTGGGGGAGAGTGCGAGTCGGTTAACACACCGACGATCAATCGCTTCTCGATCAACGCGGAGACGCAGCGCGTGATCAATCGCGAATCGCGCAGCATTCTGTTTCTCCGTTACAACTACGAAGACGTGCGCCTGATCAACATCAACAGCTTGTTGGTTGAGCCGCTCCTGCGACCCGACCGCGCGGTTCGTTTGTCACGTCTCGGAGCGGCGTTTGTGCGTGACACACGCGAGCAGTGTTTGGAAGTTGATTCACCCAGATTGCAGTCCTTAACGGCAAACGGCGGGTCGCCTTGTCAGTACAACCAAGCTGATCCGACGCGCGGTGATTTCCTCACGCTTGATTATGCGCTGGCGCTGCGTCAGTTAGGAGGAAGCATCTCTTTCAGTAAGCTACAGACATCATACCGCCGCTACTACCGTGTGAATCGCGCGCGCGGCACGGTGCTGGCTGCCGGTGCCACGCTCGGCCTCGCCAATCTGTTCAATCCACGCGACCGCAACGGCAACAATGTAATAGATGACACAGACCGGACGCTTCCGATTAGTGAAAGATTCTTCGCCGGAGGTTCCACCACGCTACGCGGCTTCGATTACGAGGAAGCAGGCCCGAGAGTAGTGCTTCCGTCCCTGCAAGTTATTCAACAAGGCGGATTCTTCGACCGTAACGGCGAACCTGTAACGATCAACCCTTTCGCTGTGCCCATCGGGGGCAACGCTCTCGCCGTAGTGAACTTGGAAGCGCGCATCCCCCTCACGAGGAATTTTCAAATAGTGCCGTTCTATGACGGCGGCAACGTGTTCCGCCGCGTCAGCGATATTTTCAAGCGCGGCGACGAGATGGCCGCCGATCCTGATCTACGTAATCTGCGTGCGCGGTGGTCTAATACGGTGGGCTTGGGGATAAGACTTAAAACCCCGCTCGGCCCGCTCGGCATAGACTACGGCTTTCTACTTAATCCGCCGGAATTTGTCATTCCACAAACGGGCGGCGACCCGGCAATCTACCGTCTGAAGCGCACCCAATTTCACCTGCGTTTCCGACAAGCATTTTGATTATGGAAAGAATAATTCAAGGGAGTCAGGAGTCAGGAGTCAGGAGTCAGAAGCCTGAAAGCGGTAGGCAGAAAGCAGAAAGCAGAAGGCAGAAGGTGCGAGGCTGCGGTCGCTTCCGCCCTGCCCGCACTCGCTGCCTGCTGTTTCTCTGCCTACTGCTTTGCTGCCCACTGCCTACTGCCTACTGCCCACTTGTTCATGCTCAGCAAGTAGCAGACAAAATGGTAGCGACCATTAATGCGGAAGAAAACGGGTTGATTACTTACTCCGACCTTCTCTGGCAGTTAGCGCTTGAGCTGGACGTGCCGCTTGATCGTCCGCGCCGGGAGGATTTGCAACGTGCATTGCAGACTGTGATTGATCAACGCTTGATTGCGCTGGAAGCAGAGAAACTGCCTGCGATTGCTCCAACGGATAAAGAGATCAATACGGCGCTCACCGAACTGATACAGGCCTTCCCGTCACGCGCCGACTTTGAGCAGCGCTTGCGCCGCGTTGGACTTACGGCCGAGCAACTGCGGGAGGTCGTGCTGCGAAGGCGTGTCGCAACTGAAAAGTATGTGAACTTCCGCTTTCGCTCGTTCACCTTTCCAATCAGGCAGGAAGTTGAGGCTTACTACGCGGACGTTTACGTGCCCCGTGAACGGCGGCGCGCGCCGGGCCGCATCGTGCCGCGGCTTGAAGAGGTGTTTGCCGATGTTGAGAAAGAACTTACCGAGAGCAGAGTTGCATCTGATATAGGCGCGTTCATAGAAAGCGCGCGTTCGAGCGCCGCAATTGTTTATCTAAACTCGCTGTGACGGAAACGGTCTTACCATAAAAGGAAATTCGCCGGGAGTGTGCGTTTAGATTAGATGTAGAGCATCTTTTCCATTCACCGCCCTGTTGAGTAAGGGGAAGACGCCAGAGGAGGTTTCGCATTATGTGGCGTAAGAAGGAGCAGCAAATGGTTGAACGACCGCGCATCGGAGTGGCGCTCTCGGGCGGCGCGGCGCGGGGCATCGCGCATCTCGGTGTGCTCAAAGTTCTCGAAGAACAGAATGTACCGATTGACTTCATCGCGGGCACATCGGCTGGTGCGCTCGTCGGCGGCGCGGTGGCTGCCGGAATCCCGCTTGCCGAGCTGGAAGAGTGGGGGCGAAGTTTGCGCTGGCGCGACATCGGGCGCATGACGTTGTCGCGCCTCGGCGTTCAATCCAATGCGCGCCTCGAAGAGTTGATTCGGGCGCGCTTTCCCGTCACGCGCTTTGAAGATCTGCGCATTCCGTTTGCCGCGGTCGCGACCGACTTGCACACCGGCAAAGCCGTGGTGATGAGCAACGAAGGAGATGTCGCGTTCGCCATCCGCGCGAGCTGCGCTCTTCCCGGCTGGTATGTGCCGGTGGTGGATGAGCAGGGTCGCCAACTCGTTGATGGAGGATTGGCGGCAAACGTTCCTTCGGCGGCAGCGCGCTCGCTCGGTGCAGACATCGTCATCGCGGTTGACGTCAACGCTGAGGGCGCGAGGTTTTTAGGTCCGCCGCAGTCGGCCATCGGCGTGCTTTTTCAATCCATTATGGTAGTTCAGCGCACAGCCGCCGCGCACCAGTGGCAGGATGCCGATCTTGTCATTAGACCGCGAGTCGGCCACATACGCTGGGACGAAATAGGGCGCGCTGATGAGTTGATCAAAGCTGGCGAGGAGGCGACGCGCATTACCATCGACAGAATCAAACATCTGCTTTTTCCGACAGCGGAAGGACCGCCTCCCCGGTGGTTTGAGCTTCGTCGCCGCGGAGCGCAGCCGCCCGCGCACAACCCGCGCAAAATGTCTCCCCTGCGTTGACGCAAGCCGTTCACCGAGTCGATTACCAAGAAAGCGTTTTGGCAGCGTCATCTTTTTTCGCTGCTCGACTGACGTTCGAAGATGACTTGCGCAATTGCCGACTCGGCTGTGTGTGAGAGCGTCAAGTGAATGGTGTCAGCACCGGATTGTTCAAAGAGCGTGCGTGCGAGTTTGTGTAGGTGGAGGACGGGTGCGCCGCTCGGTTGCGAGACAACTTCAACATCCTGCCACGCCATGCCGCCGCTCCAGCCTGTTTGCAATGCTTTGAAGGCAGCTTCTTTCGCCGCGAAGCGTGCGGCATAATGCTGTGGGGCGAGCGCACCTCGCCCGTCGCAGTAGTGACGTTCGCCCGGTGTGAAAACTCGCAGTGCGAAACGCGGCGTGCGCTTGATAACTTCACGCATGCGGCTGACTTCGAT
>JACCTF010000042.1 GCA_013812565.1 Pyrinomonadaceae bacterium
GGGACTCGCTGACAAGAGCATCCGCGCAGTTTGCCCGAACGGGTACAAGGATGCTAACCAGATGCTCCAGCGGGTGCTTAATCTTGTCGGCCGTGAACAAGCCCGGTGTGAGGTGCGCAAGGCCGTCGAGCGGGCGCAGCAGATTTACTGCGGGTTGTAGATTGATCCTTTACCGGAAGATGTCAACCGATAGGTCAGTACCCGGCAACTACCTGATCTGATTCCACCGGCTGTCATAAGGGTAAACGGCAGGCGACAGCTGGAACGTGTATCTCTACCCGGATGTTACGGAACTATCCGGCGAAATCGCGGCGCTAAAATGGTACCACGCGAGATCGCGTGCTAAATCACAGTCCGCCGCGAAGGAAGGTAATTAGTTGAAATGGATCACGAGCAAGTAGGGCGTTACTGGAACGCTAACGCCGAAGCTTGGACGAAACTTGCCAGAGCCGGCTATGACGTCTACCGGGACTACCTCAACACGCCCGCCTTCTTCGCGATGCTGCCGGACGTCAGGGAGCTTTCGGGTCTGGATCTTGGCTGCGGGGAGGGCCACAATACCAGGCTGCTAGCCGAACGCGGGGCCCGCGTCACTGCGGTCGACATATCGGAGGTGTTCATCGAGCACGCCATGCGGCGGGAAGAACAAGAGCCGCGGGGCATCGTCTATCGTGCCGCCAGCGCCGTGGGATTGCCGTTCGGTGATGTGACCTTCGACTTCGCGACCGGATTCATGAGCTTGATGGACATCCCGGAAACCGGCCGCGTGCTCGCCGAGGCGTACCGCGTTCTCAGGCCCGGCGCCTTTCTCCAGTTCTCCATCACCCATCCGTGCTACGACACGCCGCACCGCCGGAACTTGCGCGATGAGACCGGACGGACCTACGCGATCGAGGTGGGTGACTACTTTCGTAATCTCGACGGAGAGATCACGGAGTGGCTGTTTAGTGCCGCGCCGCCGCAGGCCAGGAAAGGCTTGCCGAAGTTCAAGACGCCGCGGTTCACACGCACACTAAGCCAGTGGCTCAATCTGATGGTTAAGATCGGTTTTGTGCTGGAACGTTTCGAAGAACCGCGGCCGAGTGATCAGACGGTAGGCGAGTGTCCGGACATGCAAGACGCGCAAGTGGTAGCCTACTTCCTGCACATCCGCGGGCGAAAGCCTCTGGATGTCACGGCTTGAGGGGGCAGGCGCGGCGAACAATCGGCAGCAGCGGAGGTGGGCAAACCGCTGTCCCTATCGAAAACTACATCCGCAACGAAATAGGGGGTTGATACGTGCGATGTTACCGTTACACGAACGTTACCCTAAGATGTAAAGTTGCTCCGATAGGTTTTGGCGAAAGACGGCGCGGACACTAACCTCTTGCCTCAAGGCGCGATGACGCTCTTGGCCGTGGCCCACCCGGCGGTCGCTTGTAACGCTTCGAAAGCGCACTCCAGGGGGAAGGGCGCCGATACAAGATTCTCGAACGGGAACTGAGAGCGGCTCCGAGCCAGAAACTGCAGGGCCACACTTGTGTGACGCGGCTCGAACCCCCAAGAGCCGGCCACGACGAGCTGCTTCCTCGTAACGACATGCGGATTAAACGCGATGGTGCCGGCGTCGCCGTAGTGACCTAAGATGAGGTAGCGCCCGCCATCGCGACATAACTCCAAGCCCTCACTCACAGCTTGAGGAATTCCGACGCACTCCAGAACCAGGTCGGCTCCGAACCCGTCGGTTAAATCCAAAGCCTGTTTCGTCCGCTCCTCCGCGGCTGTTTTAGTGACGTCAATGCAATAGTCGGCGCCGAACTGACCGGCTATCTCCAAACGATGTTCCGGGCCGCCGATCATGATCACGCGGGACGCGCCGCTCGTCTTCGCGAGCGCCAGGCACGCCAGACCCACCGGCCCCGAGCCCTGAATAATCACGGTATCACCCCACTCGATCCCGATCCGTTCGAGGCCGTGAAGTGATGTCACAAGTGCGCATCCGGCGCCGACGACCGCTTCCGTCGGGAGCTCATCGGGGAGGCGAAAGACGGAGGTCCCCGGCCGAAGATAGATATACTCGGCGTACCCGCCGAGAAGGTGCGGGGGCTGTCTGCAGTCGTAAGAGATGCCGTAGGCCTTGCGCTCGAGACAGCGCGTGGGCTGCCGCTTGATGCGACAGTAATAGCACCGGCCGCAGGTGATTGAGGAACTCCATGTCACCCGGTCGCCTTCCGCTAAGCGTTGCCCGTTCCAGTCCGCGATGAGGTTTGTGCCGAGTCGCTCGACGACACCTACGGTCTCGTGGCCGAGGATAACAGGGAGAGGGATCGGGAGTTGTCCGTGCCACAGATGCACGTCGGTGCCGCACACCCCGGCGAGGGTGACTCGGATCAAGGCGGCGTCCGGCTCAACAGACTGCGGGAGCGGGTACTCCTTCACCTCGAGCGGTGAGTCAAAGTGGGTCAGCACAGCCGCGCGTGACATTTGCATGAGACTGCTCCTCCGGATGATGGGGGTGAAATAGGTATTGTCAAGTTAAGTAGCTAAAGATGCAAGATGACTGCTCACGCGGCATCATCTGCTGATGAACACGCCTACATCTCTCTACCGCCGCCATCGTTCCCCCGCCGAGATCATTAGGCATTGCCTCTGCACCGATAGCTCCTGCTGGTAAACTTGCTTTCGCTCTGAGGGTCTCCTCCAGCAAGCGAAAGCTTTGAATATTGCTGTCTCATACTCGCCAACTAAAAAGTTATCACGAACTTTCTCTCGCAGGTCAGCGCGTGTTAGAAGTTGGTCAATGTCAATGGATGTTAATGTTCTACCGTCGAGCGACTGCTTAACTGCGTTCACGCGATTGGACAAGCGGATCCAAATGTACCGGAGGGTGCTTGAGGCGAAAGCGAATCGTTCTGCTTACCGCTCAACGGCAACGCGCGCGACAGCTCCGGTGCGCGAGGCCAGAGCCCGCCACGCCGGGCGACGCAGGCGCATGCCGAACGAAGTCGTGGCGGCCAGGACCAGCGCTACGGCGAGGTCGTACCCGGCAGTGATGTTGCTGAGCGAATGAATCAGGTGCAGCCCGGCCGAAGACAACAAGTGAGCTTCGTCGAAGATGACGAGCGTGCGCCGCCCGGCGGTGTAAGAACAAACAGCATCCGCTTCGAAACGTCGCAGCAAATCATAAGCGGTGGGGTGTAGGTAAGTACCGGTAGCATCCTCTGTTTGGACGAGACCGGCACTGCCAGAAATCAAAGTAGTGAGGTGGGAGCGTGTCGCCTGCGGTGGGACAGTCACCCGTAGGAAGCGGTACTCGGCGGCGGGAAGCGACCCGGCGAGTTGTGCGAGCAGGCGTGTGCGTGTGGGGCCGTGGTCGCTCAAGATAAGAGCGATGAAGCGGGCATCAAGCGCGACGCGGAGGCGTCGGAGTGGTTTGCTGTCTTCACCCGTCAGTTCCGCGTATCCTGCTGCCGAAGCGGGTTGAAGCGGGGCGAATGCCATCGGGTTCACCTCAGCCATTGGTGACGGCGGTGGTTGCGAACTGTCCGAATGATTATGGCATAAAGTGCAGCGTCCGTGGACAAGCTATACCTCCGGCGCACACGCGGGAGCAGCGCAGCGAAAAGGCGCGCATAGAAGTCGTGTGTGAAGGTCATCGAGCAGGGCGAGTAGTAGTCGCACCGTACCATCATCAAGCTACGTTTACCAAGGGTGACCGCAGAACTGCGAACCCAAGAAACTTGACACGGGAAAGGAGGTCAGCGAAAAAGATGAGAGCGGCGCGCCCTCCGAAACGCGAGGCGGGCGAAGAGATTAGGGAACAACGTGCTACGAATCGGGCTTGAATATCTTGTCGAACAGAACCGGGCGGCGTGTCCCTCGCTCCCCGACCACAACTATCTGCTTGATAGGCGCGCCGGCCGTCAAACTTCCCGCACATCTCGACCGGGTAGCGGATCCGGGGTTACAAGAAACACTCGACATGCACAATATTTACGTTCCCCTTGTGCACTTCCAAACTATTTATCGCTACCCTCGTACGGAGATTCACGAGAATGTCGCCGGCTACGATCCAGAGAAACAGATCGTCGTCGTCTTCCTCGACGGGGAGGAGAACTTCCGGTTGATCGTCGCCGAACAGAGTCCGACGCCTGTCGAGTGGGTTGTGATTGGCGCAGGCATGGCTCAGGAT
>JACCTF010000091.1 GCA_013812565.1 Pyrinomonadaceae bacterium
CGAAGAAGTCTATAATCAGAAGCGATTGCACTCGGCGTTAGGCTACTTACCGCCAGCCGAGTTTGAGCAGACGCTTTACCACTCAACCCTAGCTTAACTACTTGTCTCAAGATAGGGCTTCACTCCAACTTCCCCCTTCAGTGGTATATTGACATCGCTATGTTCGAAACTATCTCTCACGACATGGAAGAAGAAACGCCTGAATCCAAAGCTCAATGGTTTCAGTCACTCTCGCTTTCAGAGCGCATGGATATGCTGTGCTTCTTCACCGACCTGGTGTTGGAGAACAACCCAATGATCGCGGAGCGTAAAAGTGATCAACCGTTTGCTGGACGTATTCGCGTCCTTTCAAAAGCACAAGGTTAGATACATTGTGATTGGTGGTATTGCCGCGGTCTTGCACGGCGTTCCGCGCGCTACGTTCGACTTAGACATCCTCATTGAAGCTACACCTGACAATGCTCAGTTTTTGCTCGCCGCTCTGACGGACGCTAACTTCGCCACCGCCATACTCATCACCGCCGATGAACTGATAGCCCACGAAATTACAATCTTCAAAGACCGTGTTCGCATTGACGTACTAACCTCAGCACCGGGCTTGTGGTTTGAGGACGCTTGGCAGCGGCGGATAGCGATGAACTACCAAGGGCAGAAGTTCTATGTCGCATCGAAGGAAGATTTGATCTCGTCGAAGCGTGCAGCCGGGCGGCAGAAAGATTTAGAAGATGTGAGGATGCTTGAAATAGGCACCATAAGCGGCGAAGCATAATCGGAAGTTGCACGATGAAGCTATGCAATCTTCATCCCTGAAGCCGGAGACGAAGCGCTTGCTTGCTGGCCCACTTGGCTCGCCGCTGGTGTTGTTGGTCTTCCCGCTCCCATCAAACAGCAGTCCACAGGACACAAGTCGTGATTCGGGCCGCGTGTTCCCAAGTAGCGGCGCGCCGGAGCGTCTTGACCAGCCTCAACAGCCATTCTTTCAAGTATCAATTCATAAATCATCTTGATGAATGTGGGATAGGTTCCGACGGTCGCCGCGCGGTGCATGTTCAAGTTGAGTTCTTCACAAAGCTGGCGGGCTTCGGTGTCAAGGTCATAGAGCACTTCCATGTGATCTGACACAAAGCCGATGGGCGCAATCACCACATCCTCTGATCCGGCCCTTTTCAGTTCCTTCAAATAATCACAGATGTCCGGCTCCAACCACGGCTGCTGCGCTGGCCCGCTGCGGCTTTGATACACCAATCGCCAGCGCTCGTGCCCGCGTCCTTCATTCAATCCCTCAGCCACTAATCGACAGGCGTCGAGAAGCTGTGCTTCATAGTTACAGTTCGTCGCCATCGATAGCGGAATGCTGTGCGCGGTGAAAGCGATCTGAGCCTGCGCGCGATTTTCTGCCGGAATCTTATCCAAAGCGTGTTGGACAAGCGCGATGTTGGATTCAATGAATCCTGGATGGTTGTAGTAGACGCGCAGTTTATCAATGTGTGGAGCGGCTGGGCCAACCGCTTCCCGGGCGCGCTGAATGTCTTCGCGGTACTGTCGGCAACCTGAATAGGAACTATAAGCTGAGGTAACAAACGCGAGGGCACGCTGACGACCGTCCGTTGCGATTTGGCGCAGGGTGTCTTCGAGCAGCGGATGCCAGTTGCGGTTGCCCCAGTAAACGGGCAAGCGCATGTTGTTGGCGGCCAGTTCCGCTTCGAGCGCGTGGATCAATTGGCGGTTCTGTTCGTTGATCGGGCTTACACCGCCGAATAGCTCATAGTGATGTGCGACTTCATGCATCCGCTCGACCGGAACGTTTCTGCCGCGCAGCACGTTTTCGAGAAACGGCATCACCTCGTCCATTCCTTCCGGCCCGCCGAATGAAACGATTAACAGAGCATCATAAGGTTGATTCACTTTGAGTCCTCAATAACGATAGCGTTTAAGAAAAAGATTGAGTCACGAATTAACCCGCCGGCAGCAATTAGAGTTTTAGCTTGTGCCGGCGTCAATTATTTTATTTGCGTTTATACATGTTCATTTGTGGCTGAAAAATAATAGATCAGTGAAACGAAAAGTTCACGCCGGGGTGACTTTCATGTTGTGCCCAAATCTCTGTCACCGGTAAGTGACATCAAATTATAAACTGCGGCGAATCAGGTAAGACATCTTGATAAAGAAGGTTCGCCCGTTGCGGCGAAAGCCCGGCTCCAGTTGGTCGGTGAATGGACTGTAGCCGTTGCGGTTTAAGTCATCATTGTAGCCGACATAAAATGATGTGCCGGGATTCGGCGTCCAGCCGAGCAGAAACTGGCCGCGTACTCTTGACGACAGTGTCGTGTAATCGAGCCGCACGCGGGCAAAGGTGAAGCGGGTGAACTGGTAAGTGGTTCGCAGCGAGAAGACATTATCTTCAAAGGCAACACGCCGCGTGTCGTTTCTCGTCAATCGACTTTTAGTATATTCAAATGACGCGCGTAGCGCATCGGTTGGTTGATAATCAAAATCAATGTTGATGTTGACAGAGTCTCCCGGACCGGGATCAAGCGGCGCGTCCGTGTCAAGCAGGGCAGCGGGACTAACGCGCGGAAAGCGGCGACCCGCGCCGAAATCGAAATCAAAATCTCCCCGGCTGTACGCAGCAAACATCGATGCCGAATACTTTTTAGTCGGCGCTGTTTCGCCATCAATGTAAAAGGTTTGCCGGTAGGTGGAACGTTCCGAATCAGGACCGAAGAACGCGCCCTGCTGCGTTGCCGTGCGCTTCGGGCCGAACTCTTCCTCAAACAGACGGTCGTAACCGCCTTCGTAGCCGAGGGCAAAGAAGGTTTGGCGTTGCAGCGTGAAGCCGATACGCGATTCGCTCTCCCAGTTCTGTATGCGACGCTGCCAATCGAAACTGCTTCTAATGCCGCTTGTGACACGCATTGAAATGAGCTTTGCGCTGGGCTTCGGATCGGTGCTGTAACGCACGAACAAGTTTTCGCGGTTCGTGTTGGTGCGGCGCGTGAAGCCGACACCCGCGCGGTAGTCGCGCGTGCGGCCTTCACCGCTGAATATGTAGCCTAAGTTGCGCCCCGTTTTATCGTAGCTCCACGAGTAAGCGAAGCCGTCGCCCCGGCGATAGATATTTTCATTCTGATCAGAATCAAAGAAGAGCCGCCGTGAGGTTGTCGCGAGCAGTTGAAAGCTGGCGATGGTCTGCGGGTTAAGACGAAAGCGTCCGTCAAGGCCGCCGAGCTGATTGCGCCGCTCAATGAAGTTATATGTGGTTGCCACCAAGCCGATATTAGAATCCGTATTCCCAATGTCACGCTTCAAGCGCAGCACGCCGATGAGGGCGTTCTTGTCGATAAACTTTTGCAAATCGGGCTTTGCTCTATCTTCCTCGCCATAGTTGCCGGGAGCATTATCGGAGGCGACGAGCAAGCCGAACGTATTGCGCCCGCGTTTGCCGGTCAGCTTCACGGCATAGTCTGGATCGACGATGGCACGCGTATTAACGGCTTGGATCGGCGTGCGAAAAACCTCTATGCCTTCGAGAAAGAACGGGCGCTTTTCGGGAAAGAAG
>JACCTF010000110.1 GCA_013812565.1 Pyrinomonadaceae bacterium
CTTAGCCATCCTCACTCCAGCAGCCATCTTCGGTGGAGCGTTGGCCGGACGCGCCGTTGGCAAACGCCTCGCGCGCGAGCTGATTTACGAAGCTAAACAACAAGCTAATCAGCCGCAGCCTGGAGCAAACCAGCCGTAGTAAAGTTGGAGGGTCGAACATCTCTGCAAGCGGGTAAAGATCTGTTCAATTACGGGGATTGGCTTAACAGTGCAGCCAGGTGCGGGCGAGATCAAGTGAGCGGGAGACAGTTCAAGCCGAAGCCACATTATGCTCTTCAGGCTTATCTGTTTCCTCTGTAATTTCGATTTCTTCTCGTGGGCTTTCCAGGTCAAGATCGCGTTTGATAGCATCGAGGATGCCGTTGATAAATTGCGTCGCCTCGTAGGTGGAGAAGCGGCGTGCAATCTCTAACGCCTCGTTGATCGCGACGGTGCGCGGCGTCGGCTCATATGAGAATTCATAGGCGGCGAGCCGCAGGATGTTGCGGTCAACAATCGCCATACGCGAGATGCGCCAATTCTCGGCGCGCAGACGTATGCGCTCATCTAGTTCGGGAATACGCGCAAGCACACCCTCCGCGAGCCGCGTCGCAAAATCGCGTGCCGCTTCGTCCATCTCACCATCGCCTAATTCCCGCCAGTACGCGCACACCACATCATCGGAGCGCGTCCCCGAGACATCAGCCGCAAAGAGCATTTGCAAGGCGCATTCACGCGCCTTACGACGAGAACCCATAAGCCTTGGGAAACGTGATGAGTGATGAGTGATGCGAAAAAGGATCAAAGCCTTCCTCCCAACACTCCTTACCCCTTACTCATCACTGTTGCATGTCCTTGTAAAGATTAACCAACTCAATCGCCGCTAATGCGGCTTCAAAACCTTTGTTGCCCGCTTTCACTCCGGCCCGGTCAATCGCTTGTTCAAGCGTATCAGCCGTCACCACACCGAACGTGACCGGCACGCCCGTCTCCATTGCAGCTTGGGCAATCCCGTTAGCCGTAACACCCGCAACGTACTCAAAGTGCGGCGTGTCTCCGCGAATGATTGTGCCGAGGCAGACAACCGCATCAAAGCGGTTTGAGCTGGCAACTTTGCGCGCCGTCAGCGGAATCTCCATTGATCCGGGTACGCGAAAGTGCTCAACCTGTTTATCTGCGCCCAAGCGCTCAAAGGCATCGAGCGCTCCTTCCACCAGTCGCGCCGTCAAGAAATCGTTCCAGCGACTTGAAATAATCGCGAAGCGAAAGCCTGACGCATTCAATCGACCTTGATGAACGATTAGCTGCAAAATATAGCGCGGCTCCAAATGTTAGGTGGAGATTCAATGCCCGTGCAGTATAGGGGAAGCAAGGATGTGAGACAAGCGATGAGCCTCCGGGGGAGGGTACGGGGTACGGAGTTGTTGAGCACAACCCTGCCTTCAAGACAGTTCGAACTATGTACCTTGAACCTTGTACTCTTACTGTAAGTTCATTGGCGTTGGGTTTTTCGGGTCGGCAGTGTAGTCGTAAAAACCGCGTCCTGTTTTACGACCGTAAAGACCGGCGAGCACCATGCGTTTCAAAAGCGACGGCGGCGCAAAGCGCTTTTCGCGAAACTCATTGAACATAATCTCGGCGATGTAATAGGTCGTATCCAGCCCGACAAAATCGCCGAGCGTAAATGGTCCCATCGGGTAGCCGCAACCAAGCTTCATCGCGTTGTCAATATCAACAATTGAGCCGACGCCTTCCTCCAGAGCGCGGATCGCATCGAGCATGTAGGGCACAAGCAGACGGTTGACGATGAAACCGGTTTTGTCGCTTGTGCGCGCCGGAACTTTGCCCAGAGCCGCGCTGAACTTAACAACTTCTTCATATACTTCCTCATCAGTCAAAATCGTGCGCACGACTTCAACCAGTTTCATGAGCGGCACCGGATTGAAGAAGTGTAGTCCGACGAAGCGGCCCTTCCGCTGAGCCGAGACGGGTGTCATTATCTCCGTGATGGATAGTGAAGATGTGTTAGAAGCAAAGATGGTGTTTGGCTTGCAAAGCTGATCCAGTTGCTTGAAAGTCTCGCGTTTCACGTCAAGGTTTTCAATGATCGCTTCGATGATGATATTGCAGTCCGCAAGTTCATGGAATGTCGTTACCCCGCGCAAGCGACCGCGAATCTCCTTGCCGTGTTCAGCGGTGATCGTGCCCTTCTCGGCAAACTTGGCGAGCGACTTTTCGATTTCGGCAAAGCCTTTCCCCAAAACTTCATCTGAGACTTCGCAAACAATTGTTTCAAATCCAGCGGTGGCCGCCGTTTGCGCGATGCCTGAACCCATCAGCCCGCAACCGAGCACACCTATCTTCTTAATCTCCATCTCGTTTAACTTCTCCTATTGATTTCGCTCAAGCGTTGATCTTAACCAGAGCGTCCACGATCAGATATAGCTTTCAAAGAAATGAGAGTTAGGAGCGTTGCCTTCAGGCGGGTTGTGCGCGGCGGAAAAGAAGCTCGAATAAAGTCGGTACTCCGAACCAGTATTCTTCAAATCACCCTCTTGAATTCTACAGCTACTTTGCAGAATTCTGCGGAGCATTTGCCGGTGTCTCTTTTCTCTCAACCTTAAGGCCATACTTTGGCAGTTCGAGATCGAGCCACAACTGATAACGTTCCTGCCATGATTCAAACGACAGAAAAATCTTTTGCCGCTCGGTAGCCAGCGCAAGCCTAGCCGCACGATCTGCGGGTTGTTCTTCGGCCAGACGACGCGCGCTCACCAATAGATACTTCAACTCGTTGCGTAGCCCATCGGCCGTTTCATCAAACCGCGGCACACGGTCAAGCGCTTCGAGCGCCGACTCTACCTGGCTTATATCTCTCTTGTTGAAGGCCAGTACGAAGGCTTGCACTCCTTTATTGATAGCTTCGATATAGCCTTGAACGCTCTGCGTGCCAA
>JACCTF010000129.1 GCA_013812565.1 Pyrinomonadaceae bacterium
CATGATGATTCTGGAAATACTTGGCGGCAACAACCGCCACGGTCAAGACTTCCGCATCACCAACTTGCGAAAGCTGGTGGTCTTGATGACCACCTTTGGTGAGCAATTCATCAAGAATGACAAAGACCGTTATAATCCATTCGGCGTTCATAGGCTGCTCCTGAGAGTTGGTTTTGATTCAACCCTATTTTCAGGCTCTCAGCTTATGAACGCTAACTAGCAATCAAGGTACTATTGTAAAAGCGGTTCGCGCCTCACCATTCTGTCTTCAGACTCCTGGCACCCTTTGAGCTATTATGGTCGCCACGCGCCTCGTGCCACCTCCGGGATGAATGTGTCAAGGTCCCTCGGTTTCCATTCAATCACGCGATCCTGTTCGGCGCTCATATACGCGGTCATTAATATCTCCATTACGGCAAGGCCGTCGTAGAAGTTTTCCTCCGGTTGTTTGCCATCAAGAAAGCATTGTACAAAGTAGCGGTTCTCGCCTTCATAACCGTACTCGCCCGCTTCATTACCGACGATTGGCATTAATCCCTGTTCGGCGTTCTGTTTCTCAACCATATCCTCGCCCGCCGCACCTTGCACTCTGCGGCTGAAGAAAAGTCGCAACCCACTGTCAAGCGAGTTCATTGACAGAGAGTATTCCGGCCCTAACAGTTCCATACTTAAACGCAAGCCCGCCCCGACGTAGCTCCACGAAGTTGTAGCCTCAATGACAAGCGGGTTCCCCTCTCCGTCTACATAGCTAACCGTCGCGCGGGCAAAGTCTTCCGAAGGTTTGGTGCGGTAATCAACCTCCGGCCCCATCATCTTCTGTAACAGTTCAGCATATTCGGGTCTGGACCATTTAAGGCATGCTATCTGCGCCGAGACTTTGGTGGGACGAATGCTTTCGCGCGCGGCTCCGGGCTGGGTGAGCATATAGCGCGCTACTTCGACGCTGTGGCACATCATGTCTGTGAGCACCCCGCCACCCTGCACCTCGCCTTGCCAGAACCAAGGCATGTGTGGTCCGGAGTGCTCCTCGGCGGAGCGGGCCAGATAGGGACGGCCAGCAAGGGCTGCACCCCTGGCCCACACTATCTCCCTTCCGCGCACTACGCCCGGTGAGAAAAGTTGATCTTCGAGGTAGCCATGCAGCACTCCGGCTTTTTCGATTAACTCGACCATGCGCTTGGCTTCCGCAACATTGCGTGCCAGAGGCTTCTCGCACGCTATCCCAATGAGTTGCCCCCTGCCCGCTTGAAGCGTATGAACAATCTGCTCCATGTTCTCGATCCGCGACTGATTCGGCCCACAGATCCAGATGCAATCAATCTCCGGGGCAGCCACCATCTCATCGATTGAAGCAAACGCTCGCGCTTCGCCAACCCGTAAACGGCGTGCCAGCGCGGCTGCTTCCTCGGCGTGCTGAGCGTTCGGACTCCACACCCCGAGAACGTCAGCATCGCGCACTGCAACCCATGACTGAATGTGAAAGCGTGTGATGAATCCGCTACCGATGAATCCGACTCCCAACCTTTTTTTATTTTGCTCGTTCATGATCGACACTCGGTTTGGTTCCTCAGACTCAGCTTGTTTGACCCTGGTAATGCGCCTGCAACGCTGCCCGCTTTTCCTTAAAACTCAACAGGAAGATAAGCGCGCAAAGGATGGTTAGCACACACGGCACGATAAAGATTTTCGTATAGTCAACTACCTGAAGTCCCGCCCCGCCGGTTGTGAAGTAATCCCTGATGAAACCCGCAAAGAGCGAGCCGAAGTACATCCCCGCGCCAAGCGTGACAAAGGTAATGAAGGCTTGCGCCGACGCGCGTATGTCGGGTGAGGCAACGGAATTAACGTAGATGAACGAGACAACGAAGAAGCACACGTAGCACAAGCCGTGCAGCGTTAGGGCTGCAACGATCAGCCATGTTGGCTCACCATAAGCGAAGACGGCATAACGTATCGGCCACGCGAGGATACCGAGTGCCATCGTGCGGCGTATGCCCCAGTGCCGAAGTAGCCAGGGCAGAGCCAGCATCGTGCCGATCTCTGTGATTTGCGCAATGGTCATCACCGCCGGGATATTCGTCGAGGAGATGCCGGTCGTTAGTAGAAACGGCCCGGTGAGCACGTAGTAAAACATCAGCTCGGTCGCAACCACAAAGGCGATGGCAATGAAGATGGCGAACGACGGATCGCGCAACATTTTGAAGGCCGCGAGAAAAGCCCACGGACTACTTCCCGTCCGGGCGGGCGGCGTGTGCGGTAGGGCGAAGCAGAAACATCCGAGCGCGAGTGAGATAAACCCTCCCAGCCATAGGCTATCTGCTCCGCCGAGACCCGGCAAGCCATCCTTCTCAGGCCACATTATACGGAGTCCAGTCAGCAGCAGACCGACCGCAATCCAACCGAGTGTGCCGAAGACACGTACCAAGCCGAACTTATTCTCCGCATCCGGCAAATGATGAAACGTGATCGAGTTGGTCAACGCGAGTGTCGGCGCATAGGCGAACGACCACAGGAACATGAGTGGCAACATATTCGCATAGGAAGATGCGCTTGCCGTCACGCACAGAATTACGCCCCCCACTAGATGAAGCACAGCAATCAACTTTTCTGTCGATACATAGCGGTCGGCGAGTTGACCACCGGCAAACGGTGCGATCATACAACCAACCGGCAACAAGCTGTAGATCATACCGATTTGAACACCACTGAAACCATTTCCCTCCATGTAGGTTGAGAGAACCGGATACCATGAGCCCCATATCATGTACTGCAAAAACATCATTACAGAAAGTCGCCAGCGGACGCTTGAGTTCATCTTCGACCTCGCTTAGATCTTCGGATTTGAAATTCGCTGCGTAGCTGATGTCGGTTCACTATGTATGTCAAAGTTTAGTGACCGTGCTGTGCTACAAACCTTACTTGGGATGCCTATAATTATCACATTTCTTTTGTTCCGCGGTAGCTTTTTCGTTCAAGCAACGAAGGGTCATGGTGATTCAAGACGTGAAAGGCTTTGTAAGAAACGAAATTGCGTTGCTTCCAACAACAGAAAGCAACGCAATCTTTTTATTCCGATGGATCACCGGAGCGAATCGAGAGAAGCAACCGTAGGACACGATTAGATTAAGTCTTCGCCACGAAGACTTAATCTATCTATCCAAACAGATGCACCATCTCCAGCATACTCGCTTCGGCTTTTCGCCACACTTCCTGTAACTGTTCTTCCGAGAGCCGTAGCGCGATTACCGATTCTGTTTCCAGAAGATCGTCTGTATCTGTAGTCGTCTGGCGCAAGCCGATGCCGGCTCTGTTTACCAACGCGTCAGCGACATCTACTGTGCGGGCCATCAGCATGGCCTGTCCGGCTGAGCTTGGCTGGTGGTGGTAGTAGATGGCGTAACACACATCTTCCGGAAGGTTCCAGCGTTTTGCCACCAGAGCGCCAATTTGTGAATGCGTGTATCCGTAAAGCTCTTGTTCGAGCGTCAGCATCTCCTGTTCATCGTCGATCGCTTCAACTTGCCCGTAAAGCTTAGCGTCGTAGCGCTGCAGGATCAGTTTGCCGATGTCATGCAACAGGCCACAGATAAAAGACTCTTCCCCGCCCCGCATCCCCAATGCAACGCTAATCTCACGCGCCGTCAACCCCACCGCCACCGAGTGTTCCCAAAGAACACGCTGCGCAGGCGAGCGCGGACTTGTTTTATTAAATGTGTCTGACGCGGCGTTAAGAATAACCAGCGCATGAATCGCTTGGTTACCAAGGGTGCCGACAGCCGTTTGCAACGATGTGACGGGCCGCTCCGGGGCATACAGCGGCGAGTTCGCAGCGCGCAAAATTCGCGCCGCCATAATGGGATCACAACCGATGGCGTCGGCCACTGCGCGCGCCGAAGCGTTGATGTCCTGCGCGAGCGCGGCAACGCGCAAGGCAGAACCGGGCAGGGAGGGAACATCCGTGTTGACAAATGTTTCAATTCCAATTTCAGTTGTGATGGTAGACATATTCGTTTAGCAAACTGAGTAGTAGTCACTTTGCCACGGAGACAATAGCGACTGGCACGTAGGGAGTAAGTTAAAAGACGTTCAACTGCGGTTGCGCAATCTGCGCTGCATGCTGTATCGGCAGTTGAATGGAAAAGCTTAAGAACTATTTCTCCAGAACGCGGCATCAGGATTGCTCTGATGCGTTCGCCCTCCTCAATCCGAGGCGTAAGCTTCGCTCGGTCGTCAATCTTCCACACTAGGATAATCATCACCGTTGGCTAATAC